>NZ_JBPQTK010000072.1:0-28697 GCF_051386315.1 Micromonospora sp. URMC 107 | reverse complement strand
CCCCGGCCCCGCGGACTTCGGCCGCCCCGGCCCCGCCGACCTCGGCCGCCAGGAGCCCTCGGATCCCGGCCGCCCCGGGCCCGCCAACCTCGACTGGCACCGGCCCGCCGCCGCCGACCGGCGCGGCTCCGCCGACTTCGACCGACGTGGGCCCGTCGGCTCCGACCGGTCCAGGTCCGCCGACTTCGACCGCCAAGGGCCACTCGACTTCGACCGGCGCGGGTCCGCCGACTTCGACCGACGTCAGTCCGCCGACTTCGACCGCCAAGGGTCCGCCGGCTCCGGCCGACGCGGATCCGGTGAATTCGACCGGCCCGGCCCCCGCGACTCACGCCGACCCGGCCCGGCGGGCTTCGACCGTCCGGACTCCGCCGACCGCCGCCGCCCCGGCCCGGCCGACTCCGGCCCGGCCGCCGGTGCCGGCGCGCCGGCGTCGTGGCCCGGCGCCGGCCCGGTCCGGCCGGCCACCCCACCGCAGCCCACCGCGCCGTCCGACGACCTCCGGCGGCCGGGCGGGGCCGGGGGCGAGCACTCCCTCCGCCCGCCGGTCGATCGGGCCGCCGCCAGGGAAGGCCAGCCGACCGCCGACGCGCCGACCGCGTTCATCCCGAAGGTGGGCGCGTCGGGCACCGGCCCGTCGGCCCCGGTCTCCCCGGCCAGCCCGGGCCGCGAGGTCGATTCCGGGGCCACCGCCCTGATCCCGGCCGTCTCCGGGCGTACGCCGACCGCCCCGGCCGCCCTCGTCGAGTCCACCGCCCTGATGGGCGCGGTGCCGCGTCCTCCGAAGACGGACGAGCCGGAGAGCTCCGACGCTCCCGCCGAGCAGCCTCGGCCACGCCGGGGCGAGCGGGTGGTCCAGCTCCGGCCGGAGCAGACCGGCGAGGGCTACAAGAGCGTCTACTCGGAGCTCACCCGACCGTCGCTGGGCTCCCGACTGCGCACCGGCATCCGGGTCAGCGGCGAACTGCTGATCACCTTCGGCCTGGTGGTGCTGCTCTTCGCCGGCTACGAGGTCTGGGGCAAGTCGGCGATCGTCGACGCCCACCAGACCGACCTCAGCCAGCAACTGGCGCAGGCGTGGGGCCCCGAGGGCGACCCGACCGTGGCGCCGTCGGCGAGCGCGTCCACCAAGCCGAAGCCGCCCGTGCAGGGCAAGCCCATCGCCGGGCTCTACATCCCCAAGCTCGACAAGAACTGGGTCGTCGTCGAGGGCGTCACCCAGAAGGACATCCGGTACGCGCCGGGCCACTACCCCTCCAGCGCCCTACCCGGCCAGGTCGGCAACTTCTCCGTCGCCGGGCACCGCAACCGGGCCACCTTCTGGCGGCTCGACGAGCTGAACGACGGTGACGCCATCGTGGTGGAGGGCAAGACCGACTGGCACGTCTACAAGGTGACCGAGAGCCGGATCGTCAAGCCCACCCAGGTCGAGGTGGTGGCGCCCGTGCCGGGCAAGCCCGGGCAGAAGCCGACCAAGTCGATGCTCACCCTGACCACCTGCAACCCGAAGTTCGACAACTACCAACGCCTGATCATCCACGCCGAGCTGGCACGCAGCCAGCCGAAGTCGGCGGGGCGCCCGGCGGAGCTGGGGGGCTGACGGTGTACGGCTGGATCTGGCGCAAGCTGCCCTTCGGGCTGCCCGGCAAGCTCACCGGCAGCCTGCTGATCGCCAGCGCGATGGTGGCCCTGCTCTGGTACGTGGTCTTCCCGTGGGCCGAGCCCCTGCTGCCCTTCGACGACGTGCAGGTCACCCAGGACTCCGGCGACCCCGGCGGTGACGTGGTGCCGGGCGGCGGGGAGGGCGACGGCGCCCCGACCGGCGACGAGCACGACCTGCCGTACGACACCGACCAGAACAACACCCCGCCCTCTCCGAACGAGTGAGCCCCTGATGCGTGTCCTGGTGATCGACAACTACGACTCGTTCGTCTTCAACCTGGTGCAGTACCTGGGTCAGCTCGGCGTGGACTGCGAGGTCCGGCGCAACGACGAGATCGAGGTCGCGGAGGTGGGGAAGGTCGGCGCGGCCGGCGTCCTGCTCTCGCCCGGCCCGGGCAGCCCCGACCGCGCCGGCATCTGCCTCGACGTCATCCGCGCGTACGGGGGCGAGCTGCCGATCTTCGGTGTCTGCCTGGGTCACCAGGCGATCGGCGAGGCCTTCGGCGCCACCGTGACCCGCGCCCCCGAGCTGCTGCACGGCAAGACCTCCGAGGTCCGCCACCACGACGTCGGAGTGCTCGCCGGCCTGCCCGACCCGTTCACCGCCACCCGCTACCACTCCCTCGCCGTGCTGCCCGAGACGCTGCCCGAGGAACTGGAGGTCACCGGCTGGACGGGCTCCGGTGTGGTGATGGCGATGCGGCACCGGACGCTGCCGATCGAGGGCGTCCAGTTCCACCCGGAGTCGGTGCTGACCGAGGGCGGCCACCTGATGCTGGCGAACTGGCTCGCCGCCTGCGGTCACGCGGAGGCGCTGGAGCGGGCCCCGGCGCTGGCCGCCGAGGTGGACGCGCGCCGCCGCGCCGCCTTCGCCACGGCTTGACAGGCGTCCCCACGCCATATGGTCAGTACCCGTCCTCATCCTGCCGACGGGCGCGCGCGACCAGGAGTGTGACGGCCAGGACCGTCACCGAGACGACACCGACCGCCTGACCTATCCGGCCGATGCGCTTCGCGTTGCAGGTCCGGTGCGCCTTCTCCCAGTAGTCCCCGTCCGAGGGGCCTGCCCAGAAGTCCAGGTCGAGCTTCAACGCGTTGCCGCAACTCTTCTGCTCGTGGTCTCCCGGCCCGAGGATGTAGACCGGTAGGGCCAGCAGGAGCAACACCACAGCGCTCCCGAGCCAGGCGACCCGGGTCGGCGTCACCCAGGTGTCGAATCTCGATCCGTCTCGCTCGGTCCCGGCCTTCATCGGGCCGATGGTAGAGCATTCCGAACCCTGCCGCGGCAAAGTCATCACCTCGCTGCCATCCACATCGTCTACCTGTGGCGGTAGTCAGGGCCGGTGCGGCACTGGGTGGAGCAGATACGCCGAGAACAAGTCCCACCGGACGCCAACCGGCGAAGCCGGATATGGCGCATTCATCGGATATGCCGCCCCCCGCCACCGCCGATCATGTCATACGATCCTTTGGTCGCGCCGACAGATGTTCATCTCGGGCCAGCATTCGCCATATCGGGCAGATCAGCATCGGCGAATGCAGCTCAGCGGGCCGGTACAACCCGCAGTCATGCATTCAGTTCTTGCACCATGCCCCCTACAGCTCGATTCATCGAGTGAAACGAGGAGCAATGCCTGTCACTATCCACAGCCGCGCGACGTGGGCCCCTTACGTTGCGTTGGAAAAGCGCGGGCACGCCGCCGCTCCGCCCGCCCCTAGCGAAAATCCCGCGTGGGATCCGGTCGGCGGTGTATTCATTCACTATCGGGGCGGGTCGAATCCGCTCGGCGGCGATTACCCGACAGAGGAGGACTGCCTCCGGGACATCGCCGCGGTGTACGAGATGCACACCAGCAACGACGATTTCGAGGGAGACATCGGCTACAACTTCCTCATCTGTCAGCACGGCAAGATCTACCAGGGCCGGGGCTACGAGCGCGGCGAGGCGAACGCTCCGGGATACATCGGCACCCTGGGCCGTAACGCGGGATACTACTCGATCTGCGCCCTCATGCGGGCGAACCACACCGCCACTGAACCCCTGTTGCAGGCGTACCGGTCGCTCATCCACCATCTTCGCGAAGAAGCGCCCAGGAAAACCGGCACCCAGATCTGGCCGCACTCCTACGGCTACGGGACCGAATGCCCGGGGCATCTCCACATGTACGCGAAGCCGGGGTCGACGATCGACCCGGCCGCACCGTGGATCGGTCTCGGCGATGTCCATGTCTACGCGGCCCAGAAGTGGGTGAACGCCACCTACGCGAGCGCCTCCGGATATATCTCATGCCCCGAAAACGGGAAAACCGGATGGTCCACCGTGCTCTCCCTCACCCAGGCGCTGCAGCACGAGCTCGGCATCTCCCCGACGGTGCAGACCTTCGGCCCCGGCACGTTCGACGCCGTCAAGCGACGCAACACGCAGCCAAGCCGCGAGGTGAATGGGAACCTCATCCGCATCTACAATAGCGCGCTGTTCTGCAAGGGCTATTGGGCTTCCACCACCTACGGCAACTGGGGTCCCGACTCCCAAGTCGCTCTTGAGCGTCTCTACAGAGATGCTGGGCTGACGTATGCCGGCCAAGACGAGAACACGATGTGGCCACACATCGTCAAGGCACTGATGCGGATGGACCAGTTCCGCCTCGTTCCGGGCGGCGACATCAACATCCAGAACATCCAGAAGAGGTTGAACTCGCGCTACGTTGCCGGAATCAAAATTCCCGCGATGGGCTTAGTCCCCTGTGACGGCATCTACTCTCGAGACGTTCAGCAGGGCTTCATGATGGCGGTCCAGTACGAGATCGGCATCCCTCTCAGTTCGATCAACGGCTACTTTGGTCCGGGTACCCAGTCGGGGCTGAGGGGGAAGGGTTCGGGAACGCTCACCGGCGACTTGAGATACCTGTTCCGCTCGGCTTGCTACTTCAACTCGCCGACCATGCTGCCGGGCGACCCCCAGGTGCCGCTGATGTACCGCCCGGAGGACATCGGCACCGACACCCTGACCAGCACCCACCTGAACTGGGTGCGCGCGTTCCAACGCTTCTCACAGATTCCTGTGACAGGGCACAACGACTACACGACCTGGGCCCAGTTGCTCGTCTCCAGCGGTGACACGGACCGGCCCGCCACCGGATGCGACTGCATCACCGAGATCACCGCCACCCGCGCAGCGGCACTCAAGACCGCCGGTTACCAGATCGTCGGCCGTTACCTCGATGAACACCTGCCGCCTACCGACCCGGACTACCTCGGCAAGGCTCTCAAACCCGGCGAGCCGCAGACCATCCTGAACGCCGGACTGAGGTTCTTCCCGATTTTCCAGTACAACGGGCGGGAGCTGTGGAACTTCACGTACGAGAAGGGGTTCGATCAGGGCTGGATTGCCCATCAGAAGGCGATCGAGTACCGAATCCCAGCCGGCACCTGCATCTACTTCGCCGTCGACTACGACGCCATGGACTCCGAGATCGACAGCAACATCAAGCCGTACTTCGAGGGCGTCAAGACGGTCTTCGCCGGTCAGGGCAACCGTTACCGTTTCGGCGTCTACGGCTCCCGCAACGTGTGCACCCGCATCTCACGCGAGGTCGGGGCTCGCTGGTCGTTAGTCTCCGGGATGTCCTGGGGTTTCTCGGGCAACCTCGGCTATCCCCTCCCAGAGAACTGGTCGTTCAACCAGATCAAGGAATACACGTTCCAGGCCGGTTGGGGGCTGGACCACAACGTATGGCGTGATGGAAGTGACCCCGGCGTGTCCACCCTCAGCGACTAGTTAGGAATCCACATGGTTACCAGACGTAGTCTCCTCGGGGCCGCCGCTGGCACCGGTGTCCTCGCCCTCGCCCCCAGCTTGCCGGCCAACGCGGCCGGCAAGGGTGCCGGGCGGTGGACCCGAGAGGTGTCCGCGAACGGCTGGAAGATCGACCCCGCCGCCATCACGACCTACCGTGTCGAGGGATCCAATGCCTCAGTTGCACTGCGGCGGGGCCGGGCCGCAGCAGTGTTGCTGCACATAGCCCGCCGCTGGCACTACGAAATCGCTCCTCTGGATACCGGTGAAGGCGGGGGAATCACCGGACACACCACGCGACGTACGATCCGGGCGGGGTTCGAGTCCAACTACCTGTCCGGCACCGCTCTCGCACTCCACCCGACCGCCTACCCAACCGGCGGCAGCGAGCGGCTGTGGCCGCACCACGAGGCGATCGTGCGGGACATTCTCGCCGATTGTCAGGGCACCGTCGTCTGGGGCGGTGACCTGAACCCGGCGAAGGCCTCACACTTCGAGATCGTCGCCCGCCCGGCCGACAAGGTCCTCGCCCAAGTTGCGGCTTACCTGGACACCAGCGCGCAGACGAAGTTCAAATCGCAGACCGCTGGCATGGTCGCCGATCCGGCGACGCCGGCCCGTCGCGAGAAGGTGCGCAGGCTTCCGCGCCCGCGCTGACCCTGTCACCCGACACAGGGAGCGGCGGCTCCGGCAACAGCGGCTGAGGACTCTCGTCGTCAGACGGGATCCGGCCTCATCCCCAACACGAAACCCGCCAGTGAAGTGACTCGAGGGCACGCTTCATCGCCGGCTGTGTGACCTTCCGTCGAACAGGTCAGCGGGGCACTCCAGGCAACACCAGGAGATGGACGGGCTCCATCCGTTCCCCGGGATAGAGCCCGTCCGTCTCGTTCGGCGCGGGCTGCTTACGGTCGAGCCAAGATTCTGCGTACGTCGAACAGGGCCCAGAACCTCGCTTACACCCGGGATAAGATTGGCCCGGGGCAGGCCTTCCTCCGGCTGGCTTCCAGATCGAAGCCCAGGGGAGTTCCTGGAGGATGGTCACGTCGCCGGTGCTCCCGGCTACCGTTGCAGCGCCGCCACAGGCTCGATCCGCATCGCCTTCAGAGCGGGAATCAGCCCCGCGATCAAACCGGCTGCGGCACCGGCCGCCGTTGCGACCACCGCCTGCTTGAGATCTATGACGGGTTGCCACCCGTTCCACAGCGAGGCGCCTACTGTGACGGTGACTCCCAGCAGGGCGCCGACCATTCCGCCTGCCAGGCCGAGCACCGTGGTCTCGCCCAGGAGCTGTACGAACACATGCACAGGCCGCGCGCCCACAGCACGACGCAGCCCGATTTCGGACGTCCGCGCGGCGATGCTTGCGCTCGCCGCGTTTCCGATCGAAACGGTGCCGATCGCGAGGGCGACAATGCTCAACAGAAGGCTCAGTTGGGTGACGCTGTCCTCCACACTACGACGCAGCGTCATGGGGTCTGGTGGCGCGATCGCTCGCAACGATTCCGGGCTCTGGGGATGGAGCGCGAGCGGTGCCTGGCGGCCTATGTACTGGGCGGCGCCGGGCGCCGTCTCGATGAGCACCTCGCGTTCCACCTGGTCCGCGCCGACGCCCAAGGCAAGTTGCTCGGCAACGCGAAATGGGATGAGAAGGGAGAGCATTGTCTCCGGGCTACGTTCCACCTCGTCGAAAATCCCGATTACGCTGTACGCCTGATCCTCGACGAAGACCGCGACGCCGGTCCGTTGCACTCCCAACCTGTCAGCAATGCTTTTGGGTAGCAGGGCTACCTTCGCGGCGGCTTCCTCATGGAACTGGTCCGGCAGTCGCCCAGTGACAAGTTTCGGCTGGATGACCTTCAGTGCGTCAGGATCAGCGCCGACAATCCGCGCAGAGGCGGTGTTGCCATCGAGCGTAGCGGTGCGTTGAACCCGCCGTTCCAAAAGGGAGAGCCGCGCTCCGGCAGCCTGCACCCCATTAAGTGAGCGAAGCCCTTCCAGTTTCTCAGGCTCCTGCCAGTCGGACGAAACATACGCGTCCTCGGCGCGTACGATCACCTGCGTCGCCCGGTGCAGGTCGAACTCAGCGGATACCTGTCGACCAAGCGTCGAACTGAGACCGAGGGTTGAGACGAACGCGGCCGCCCCCAGCACGGTCCCGACTGCGGTCACGAGTGACCTGCCGGGGTTGCCGGCGATGGAGGTCCACGACTCCCGGATCAGATCCGCCACCCGGAGTTTCGCAACGCTAACCCCTAGTCCGGCGAGGGCCCGGGCGTTGTTCCAGCGCCTCACCTCTGCTCCTCTCGCACCCGGCCGTCTGTGACCGAGAGTTGACGGGTACCGACAGAAGCGACATGGAGGTCGTGCGTGACGACGACGACGGTCAGACCGCCCTGGTGTAGTTCCCGCAGCAGGTCGAGCACCTTGCCCGTGTTCCGGCTGTCCAGGTTTCCGGTTGGTTCGTCGCAGAACAAGACGGACGGCTTGGTTGCGATAGCACGGGCGATGGCGACCCGTTGCCGTTCGCCGCCCGACATCTGTCGCGGATCCGCATGGCTGCGGTGTGCCAGCCCGATGCGCTCCAAGGCCTCTGCGGCGATCTGTCGCCGCTCGCGCGCCTTGTGCGGGCCATAGAGCATGCCCAGTTCCACGTTCTCGAGAGCGGTTCGGCGCAGCACGAGGTGATAGGACTGGAACACGAATCCGAACTTCTGGCCTCGGACGGCGCCTCTAACCTTCTCACCGGCCGCCGCCATGTTCACTCCGCCGATTTCATAAGACCCGGCGGTCGGACGATCCAGTAGACCGAGAACATTGAGTAAAGTCGACTTCCCGGATCCAGATGCTCCTGTTATGGTAACGAAATCTCTTTCGTTTATATCGAGATCGGTCGGGCGCAAGGCATGAACCGGATGACCGTCGTTGTAGGTTCGCTCGGCACCTCTGAGTCGCAGACAAATCATCGAACTCAGGGACGGACGGTCCGGTCCAGACCAACCACGACATGGGTGCCTGGCTGCAATCGTCCAGACGGCGCAGTCTTCACAATCTCCGCCCAACCCCCGGCGATTCTTCCGACCTTGACCGCGATGTCTACCTTCACCTTGCCATCCTGCGCCAGCGTGACGAAGGTGGTGCCGTCCGGCTTCGAGAAGACCGCCGTCACCGGCACCGCCAGAACCTCCCGAGCCTCACTCGAGTTCGTGAGAGTGATCTTCAATGACCGGTTGGGCGCGTTGAGCGGTTCACCCACAAAGTTCAGGCGGATCGGGAAGCCCGAGTTGCCGTCAGCGTCGGTCACGGGCTCTTGGCCGATCGCGACCACGGTCACCTCACGGATCTCGCCTGTCAGATCGTCGTACGCCTCGCCCACCTGTCCTTCGACAACAGATGCCGACTGCGTCTTCGTGGCGACAGCCGTAATCCCGCTCGCTGCGCCATCCAGTTCGAAGAGGGCCCTGTCCGGGTCCGTGAGCCGCGTACCAACCTTGACGGCTACCTTCGTCACGCGGTGGGTGCTGCGAGCGAGAACCACCACAGACGACTTTGGCAGCATGACTTCCGGCTTCACCGCGGCAACCGTCTCCGGCGCGACAGACGCCTGCCCGGAAGGGCTCGCTTCGGCCTTCATCTCTGCTCGTGGCGCCTCGTAGCCACGATCCTCGTAGAAACGAACTAGTGACTTCTGGGTTTGCGCGTCGAATACGCCCCTTGTGCCAGGACGGTAGCCCAAGCGCCGCAAGGTTGTCTGCATTTCCCGCACGTCCGGCCCGCTCATGCCCGCTGATATGTCCCGATACGAGGGGAAGCGCCAAACCATCGCGAACACCGGAGAGCCGGACAATTCCAAAAGAACCTTGCCTTCCTTGATTATCTGTCCCTTCTTGGCAAGGACCGCTGTCACGACGCTCGCGTCGCCGGTCGCGCCTATCGGAGGTACGACCTTGACGCTTGTGCCGACAATGACCCGGCCCCTGACGATCGCAGGCTCGACGACGGCACGACGCTCGACGGTCGCCGTCACCAGTGACGGCGACGGTGGCTCGGCGTCTGCCGCTGCTTGCTCTGGTGACCGGAGGCCCGGTGCCACAACGAGCGTCGCCACCAAAAGGAGCGACACCAACATGAGGGCGCTCATAGCCAGCCAGAAGCGGCGGAGTCTGCCCGGTGGCGGAGATGCATCTTCTCTGGGCAAGTCGCGCTCAGTCACTAGTTCACCAGCTCCGTGGCACGCCGAGCCATCTGCTCGATCTTCGGATTCATCTCGATGAACCTAGCCTCGTAACGCTCGACTATTTCCCGCTGAATCTCCGTGCTCTTCTCGTCGAACGCTTGGCGGACACCCATCTTCTGGGAACACCGGAACATCTCGACTGCCAGGTCGGACTCCTGCTGGCTTGGTACATACCGCTGGGCGGGCCATGGTGGACTGACCTCAACCGTCCCGGGGGTGCGCTTCGGCTTCCAGTCGAGAGGGTTGTCGCCGCCCTCATAGTGCCCAGCAGGGAAGCCGAAGGAAGTCAGGCTGTCTTCTTTGACATAACCCCGCCGGTCGAATCGGAGCCCCTTTGCTTGCAGACAGTCGGCGATCTTTTCGCGGTGCGGCTCGAGGAGATCGTGGATCTCGGCTCGGTACGCCTCGTACACGTCATTGCCCAGCATCGCATAGGAGTTGACAAGCTCCTGAGCCCCACCGAGCGCCTTTGATGCTTCCGCCGAGCACTTATCGTTGATCGCGTCGAAATTCTTATCCGAGCTCACCACGGAAGACGGAGTAGCTGGCCTGTCCTCGCGGAACCCCGACCGGCGGGCCTGTTCCTCGGTCACGGGCCCCAAGCCGTTGTAGTCCGCCGCCAAGTGGTAGAACGGGTTGTAGGGCTTCTCCAGACCACCCTGCAACACCTGTGGATAGCCGCGCAACGCCACACACTTGTCGGTGAGTTTGATGCGCGCCCAGTCGATCAGACCGAGTTGCTCACCGAAAAACAGATCGAAGGGCCGCTTCGCGTCGGACAGCGCCGTCGATTCGCCCGTCGCCTGCCCTGGCCCGCCTCCGCCACATCCCCCCACCATTGCAAGGACGGTTATCCCGAGCACGCCACTCGTCAGCCAGCGCCGAACACCGCGCCACTCCACTGAAGTCATCCCCCGTTCGCTGATTGCTCTGCATTCGTCATAACGAGTGCGGATGGCTCGTGGGACGATCAGCCGCCACACGAACCATCCGCATTCGCAAATGACTGGACCGCCGATCCGATTATGCACCCACCGCAGTGCATACCGGTGCCAGGCCAGCGGGCCCGATGTAACGGACCACGCCCCTCACAGTCGCTAGACCTGAGAGCTGCAACGCTTGTGCTCGTTGTTAACGTCGTTCCAGGTCCCCGAGCTAGTGTGCGACGCCGATCGCTGACTCAACGCCACGGAACCACCGCCAGTGGGAAGCCAAAGCGAGTGGTCGAACCCGGTCCTGTAGTCGTAGAGGTAGATACCGCAGCGCGTGTCGCGGACCCAGACCCACGACGCCTGGTCCATGAGAGGGACCCCGTTGTTGAAGGACAAGTCGGTATGAATGGCGTTGTACCAGAAGTGCTTCCGGCCGCCCTCGTGCCACTCGTGCTGCGAGAAGCAGATCTCGCCGGAGTTGCAATCAAGGCTGCCATCGCCGACATCCGATGCCTGCGCAGCCATGGGCGGCGTCAGAACGAAAGCGGCAGCAGCCATGGCTCCTGCTAACATGAGCGAAACGCGTTTCACCATCACTCCTTCACTAAACGGTTTGCGGGGATGGAAGTGGCTGCGGTGCGCGTGCACCACAGCCATCCACGATGGTTCACACAGGATAGTTGATCGACGTATAACTTCGCTGTCCCTAAACGGCGGGAAAGGCAGCCCCGCGGCCGACAGCCCTGCGGCCACCGTGAACAGCGCACCCCGGGTACGTGCGGGGCACGACGTTGCACGGACGCCTCCCGAGAAGACGCGACATTTCGACGGGTGACGTATACGTTCCCGTGACGCCGGCCTGCGGTCGTCTTCAGACCGCGTCAACGGTCCGAACCTGACGGTTCGGCAAAGCCGCGGTCAGCCGTTGAGCGCGTCCTGGAGCACCGAGTCGGCGGCCGAGCGCACCGCGGGTGGCCGGTCGCGGACCGCGTCCCATGCCGCCTTGCCGCTGGCGAAGTAGTCCCGGACCGCCTTGCCGAAGAGCAGGGCGGGCCCGCAGCCGGGGCAGCGGGCGGTCACTCCGTCGACGTCCAGGCCGAGGTGTCGGCACAGCGTCACCGCGCGGGACAGGTGGTAGGACTGGGTCACGATCAGGGCGCGGTCGACCCCGTACACGTCGCGCGCCCGGGCGCAGGTGTCGTAGGTGTCCAGGCCGAACGGGTCGGCCACCACTCGGCGCGCATCGACGCCGAGCCGCTCGGTCAGGTGGGCCGTCATCGCCGCCGTCTCGTCGCCGGATGTCCCGCCCCCGTCGCCCGACACGAGGACCACCCGGGCCCGCCCGCTCTTCACCAGCGCGGCGGCGGTCTCCAAGCGGCCGGTGAGCCGGTCACCCGGCTGACGGCCGTCCGCCGCCACGGCGGTGCCCAGGACGATCACGACGTCGGCGGCCGGCGCGTCGGCCTCGCCGTACAGGTGGCCACGGGCGGAGATGGTCGTCCAGAGCCAGGGGAGGCTGGCGAGGACCAGCGCCACCAGCCCCAGCACCGCCACGCGGATCAGGCGTCGCCGCCACCGGCTCGCCCGTTCCGCCGCGCCGGTCGTCGGCCGTCCCTCGTCGTCGACTCCCGGAGGGCGCCGCCCGGCGGCATAGGCGGAGCCCTGCCCGGCGGCGTCGACAGGGCCCTGACCGGCGGCATCCGCAGGGCATCGCCCGGCCGGGTCCTCCGCACCCACGAGCGGGTCAGCGCTCGGGCAGCCGGACCGGCGGAGTGGTCGGCAGCGGGATACCGCCGCCGCCGCCGGGGGCGGACGGCGTGATGCTGGGCGTCGGGCTCGCCGAGTCGGTGGGCGTCGGCTCGGCCTGCGGCACGGTCACCACGATCGTCACGGTCCTGCCCCTCTCGAGGCTGCTGCCCGCCCGCGGGGTCTGCGAGGTGACCTGGCCGGCCTCGTCCGGCGGCACTTCCCGGCCCTGCTTGACGTCAACGTCGTACCCCGCCTCGTCCAACTCCTCCTTCGCGTCGTCCTCGCTGGAGCCGACGACGTTGGGCACCTGACCGACGTTGCCCCTGGAGACCGTCAGGGTGACGGTGGCTCCTGCGGCAACCTCCTTACCCTCTGCGGGCGACACCCCGAGGACGATGCCCGCCTTTTCGGCGTCGCTCTTCAGCTCCCTCTTCACCACGAAGCCGGCTTCCTCCAGCCGCGTCCTCGCGCCCTCGTAGGTGGAGCCCTTGAGGCCGGACGGGATGGCCTTCATCTCCACGCCGCCGCAGACCCGGACGACGACCTCCCGGTTCGGCTCCAGCGGGGAGTTGGCGGGCGGGTTCTGGTTGACCACCTGGCCCTTCTGGCAATCCTTGTTGAAGACCTGCTCGCCCTCCTTGGGGACCAGGTTGGCCTGCTGGATCCGGGCGAACGCCTCCTGCTGGGTCAGGCCGGTCACCGTGGGGACCGTGACCCGGTCGTCGCCGTCGCGCTGGCTGAGCAGGGCGGCGGCGAGGGCGATCACCGCGAGGACGCCGACCGCGGCGAACGTCGCGATCAGCCAGGAGGACGCCTTCCGTCGGCGCGGGTCGCCGACCCGGGCCGGCATCTGCCGGGTCTGCGGCGCGCCGGGGGTGCCCGCGTAGCCGCCCGCGGCCGGGGCGAGCTGCGCCGTCTCCTCCGGCGGTAGCACCGGGGTCGCCATCACCGGGCGGCCGGCGGCCGCGCGGAGCAGGTCGGCCCGCATCTCGCCGGCGCTCTGGTAGCGGTTGAGGGGGTTCTTCGACAGCGCCTTGAGCACGATCGCGTCGACCGCGGGGTTGACGTCCGGGTTGATGTCGCTCGGGGTCGGGGGCGCCTCCCGCACGTGCTGGTAGGCCACGCTGACCGGGCTGTCGCCGACGAACGGCGGGTGCCCGCAGACCAGCTCGAAGAGCACGCAGCCGGCGGCGTAGACGTCGGAGCGGGCGTCGACCGCCTCGCCGCGCGCCTGCTCGGGCGAGAGGTACTGCGCCGTACCGATGACCGCGCTCGTCTGGGTCATGGTGGTGGCGCCGCTGGCCAGTGCCCGCGCGATGCCGAAGTCCATCACCTTGACCTGGCCGGTCTGGGTGAGCATCACGTTGCCGGGCTTGATGTCGCGGTGGATGATGCCGTGCCGGTGGCTGAACTCCAGGGCCGCGCACATGTCGGCGCAGATCTCCAGCGCCCGGCGCGGCTGGAGCCGCCCCTCGACGCCCAGCACCTCCTTGAGGGTCCGCCCGTTGACGAACTCCATCACGATGAACGGCAGGGTCTCGCCGGTCGGCGCGGTCTCCTCGCCGGTGTCGTAGACGGCGACGATCGCCGGGTGGTTGAGGGACGCGGCGTTCTGCGCCTCCCGGCGGAACCGCATCTGGAAGGTGGCGTCCCGGGCGAGGTCGGTCCGGAGCATCTTGATCGCGACGTCCCGACCGAGCCGGAGATCGCGACCGCGGTGCACCTCGGCCATACCGCCGTAGCCGAGCAGCTCGCCGACCTGGTACCTGCCACCGAGCAGGCGGGCCTGCGCTGTCATCGCGTCTGTCGTCCTTCGCTCGTCGTCTCGTCGCCGCCCCACCGGGGCAGTTCCTGTCGACGGTACGACGTCCCGGCCGGATCGTCGCGTCCGTCGGGCCACCGCGCGGCGGACGTCGCCGCCGGCGGGGTGGCCGCACCCGACTTCGTGCCTTCCCGCACGTTGTAGGAAATCACGCCGGAGCAGACGAGGACCAGCACGGCCACGAGGATGGCGAGAAGCACCATCCCGGGCCGGGACCGCTGCCCGCCCGGCTGGTGGGCCGGCGGGACGGCGTGTCCCGCGTACGGCATCGGCCGGGCCTGCGGCACGGGTGCCGCGCCGCGGGGGTAGCCGGTCGGCGCCATCTGCGGCCGGGGTGCCGCCGCAGCGGGCGCGACCGAGGTGGGCCGGTGCGGCGCGGCGGCCGGGCGCGGGTTCGCCACGGGCGGACGGTGGGCCGTCATGGGTGGACGCGGCGGCTGCGCGGTGACGTTCTGCGGCCGGTGGGGCGACACCGGCGGACGCGGCGGCGGCACCTGGGCGCGGCCGGGCGGGGCGGCCGGCGACGCCGGTGCGGCGGAGATGGGCTGGCCGGCTGCCCGGGCCTGCTGGGAGAGCTGGGCCTTCAGCTGACGGGCCACCCCGGCCAGCGTGGCGGCGCTCGGCCAGCGTGCCGCCGGGTCCTTCGCCAGGGCCCGCTCGACCACCGCCCGGACCTGCGGCGGGATGTCGGCGGGCAGCGGGCGGGGAGTCTCCCGGACGTGCCGCATGGCGATGTCGAGCGGATTGTCGCCCTCGAAGGGGCGGCGGCCGGCGAGGCACTGGTAGGCCACCACGCCGAGCGCGTAGACGTCGGACGCGGGCGTGGCGACCCCGCCGGTGGCCTGCTCCGGGGAGATGTACGAGGCGGTGCCGAGCACCGAACCGGCCGCGGTGAGCTGGGCGACCAGCTCCGAGCGGGCGATGCCGAAGTCGGTGAGCACCAGGGTGCCGTTGGGCCGGACCAGCAGGTTGCCGGGCTTCACGTCCCGGTGCACGATGCCCTTCACGTGCGCCGCGTGCAGCGCGTCGGCGGCCTGGGCGACGAGCGCCATCGTGCGGGCCGGGGTGAGCCGGCCGACCCGGGCCAGCGTGGCCGACAGCGCGTCACCCTCGACGTACTCCATGACCAGGAAGGCGATCTGCTGGTCGTTGCCGAAGTCGTAGACGTCGACCACGCCGGGGTGGTTGATCGTCGCCATGGTGCGGGCCTCGCCGCGGAAGCGCTCGGCGAAGTCGGGGTCGTCGAGCAGCGCGGGGAGCAGGCTCTTGACGGCGACCGTCCGGCCGAGCACCTGGTCGGTGCCGCGCCAGACGTCACCCATGCCGCCGCTGGCGATCCGCTCGTCCAGGCGGTAGCGGTTGCCGAGCTGCACCCCGGGGCTGAGCATGTCAGCGGCCCCCAGGGTCGGCGATGGCGGCGCGCATGATCTGCCCGCCGATCCGGGCCGCCTCGGCGCTGCCGCCGTCGCCGCCGTTCTCCAGCAGGACGCAGACCGCGGAGACCGGGTTGCCGTTCTTGTCCAGCGCGAAGCCGATGAACCACGAGTGGGGCGGGATGCCGGGACGAATGTCGGCCGTACCGGTCTTGCCGCCGACCGTGTAGCCGTTGATCTGGGCGTTGCGGCCGGTGCCGTTCTCGACGACGCTGACCATCATGTCCCGCAGGTCGCTGGCGACCTGGCCGCTGACCGGCTGCCGCAGCTCCTTGGGCTTGGCGGTGTAGTAGCTGGTGGTGCGGTCCGGCGCGAGCAGCTGGCGGACCAGGTACGGCCGCATCTGGCTGCCGCCGTTGGCGACCGACGCGGCGATCAGGGCGCCCTGGAGCGGGGTCATCCGCACGTCGAACTGACCGATCGAGGACTGGGCGACCCCGGCCGGGTTGACCCCGCCGTCGGGGTTCTGCATGGTGCCGGTCCGGCTCGCCGCCACCGGGTGGCCGCCCTCGTCGAGGCGGCCGACGGTGAGGTCCTCCTGCTCGAAACCGAACTGCTGGGCCTTCTCCTTGATCTTGTCCGCGCCGAGCCGCACCCCGAGCTGCGCGAAGCCCGTGTTGCACGACTCGGTCACCGCGTTCATCAGGGTGACCTCGTCCTCGGGGCAGATCGACGGCGCCGCGTTGCGGATCGGCGTGCCCGAGGTCGGCGGGGTCCAGCTGGCACCGGCCGGGATCCGGGTCTCCTGACCGACGCCGTTCTCCAGCGCCGCCGCGGCGACCACGATCTTGAAGGTGGAACCGGGGGGCAGCACCTCGCCGAGCGCCCGGTTCTTCAGCGGGCCCTCCGTGTCCTGCTCCAGCTTGTTGTGCGCGGCCGTGGCCTCGTTGGTGTCGTGGCTGACCAGCGGGTTGGGGTCGAAGCTGGGCATCGAGACCAGCGCCTGCACCGCTCCGGTACGCGGGTCGATGGCGATCGCCGCGCCCTTCGACACGTCCCTGCGGTTGTTGCGCAGCTGCTCGTACGCGACGTCCTGAGCCCGCTTGGAGACCGTGAGCAGCACGTTGCCGCCACCGGTCTTGTCGCCGGTGAACATGTCCTTGAACCGGCTGGCGAAGAGCTGGTCGCTGGTGCCGGCCAGGAAGTCGTCCTCGGCCTTCTCGATGCCGGTCTCGGCGAGGTTGACCGGCTTGTAGCCGAGCACGTGCGCGTACTTCGCCCCGCCGGGGTAGCTGCGCTGGAACTTCAGCTTGCCGTCGGTCTCCTTGCTGACCGCGAACGCGGTGCCGCCGGCCTCGATGTTGCCGCGCTTGCGGTCGTACGTGGCGACCTGGACCCGGCCGTTGTAGTCGCTGGTGCGGTACTCGTCGGCCTTGTAGGCCTGGATCCAGTTCAGGTTCGCGAAGAGCAGGCCGAACAGAACCATGACGACGACGCCGACGCGGCGCAGGGGTGCGTTCACGGCTTGATCACCTCCGTGGGGGCACCGTGCAGCTGCTCCGGTGGGCCGCCGGACGGACGGGCCGCCTTGCCGCCCGCGCCGGCCACCGGCCGGCGGGCGCCGTCGGAGATCCGGAGCAGGACCGCGATGAGCAGCCAGTTGGCCATCAGCGACGACCCGCCGGCGGAGAGGAACGGGGTGGTCTGGCCGGTCAGCGGGATGAGCTTGCTGATCCCGCCGACGATCACGAAGACCTGGAGCCCGAGGGTGAACGCCAGACCGCCGGCCAGCAGCTTGCCGAACGAGTCCCGCACCGCCAGCGCCGCGCGCAGCCCTCGCTCGACGATCAGCAGGTAGACCACGAGCAGTGCGGAGAGGCCGAAGAGCCCGATTTCCTCGCCGATGCCCGCGAAGATGAAGTCGTTCTGCACCTCGGGCAGCAGGCCCGGCTGGCCGCCGCCCGGACCCGCGCCGAACAGGCCGCCCGTGCCGAGCGCGAGCAGGCCCTGCACGAGCTGGTAGCCGTCGTTGTACGGATCGGCGAAGGGGTCCAGCCAAATCTGGGCGCGCAGGTAGAAGTTGGCGAACGGCCCGCCGACCACCTCGCCGAGCACGTAGGCCAGATAGACGCCGCCGAAGAAGAGCACCAGGCCGATGAGCAGCCAACTGACCCGCTCGGTGGCGATGTAGAGCGTCACCACGAACATGCCGAAGTAGAGCAGCGAGGTGCCGAGGTCCTTCTCGAAGACGAGGACCAGGACACTGATCAGCCAGACCACGACCACCGGGCCGAGGTCGCGCCCGCGCGGGAAGTCGATGCCCAGGAACCGGCGGCTCGCCAGTGACAGCACCTCGCGCTTGCGCACCAGGTAGTAGGCGAAGAAGACCAGCAGGGCCAGCTTGGCGAACTCGCCGGGCTGGATGGAGAAGCCCCCGACCCGGATCCAGAGCTTCGCGCCGTTGATCTCGGAGAACCGGCTGGGCAGCACCGCCGGGATCATCACCAGCACGATGCCGGCCAGCCCCAGCGTGTACGCGTAGCGGGACACCGAGCGGTGGTCGCGCATGAGGGCGAGCAGGCCCGCGGCGAGGACGACCGAGGCGAGCGTCCAGGCCAGCTGCCGGCCACCCGTGCCCGCGAAGATGGCCAGGTCCTCCCGCTCGGCGGGCGCCGCGCTGCCCAGGTCGAGCCGGCGCAAAAAGCCCACTCCGATCCCGTTGAGCAGGGCGACCGCCGGCAGCAGGGCCGGGTCGGCGAAGGGCGCCAGGAACCGGATCACCAGGTGCAGGCCGAGGAACACGGCGGTGAGCGCGGCGGCCGGCATCCAGAAGTCGGCCGTGATCGTGTCGAGCACCTTCGCCTCGACCATCGCCCCGTACGCCGCCACCAGCGCCATGGCGACCAGCAGCAACGACAGCTCGGCGTTGCGCCGGGACCGGGCCAGGCGTACGCCGGGCTGCTCGCCCGTGGTGGCGGGCGAGGATGCCGGAATGGCCGCTGCGGTCACGGAACGTCCTCGGATCGAGCCGCGCCTACTCCGGCGACCGGCACGCGGCGGGGTCGAGCGCCGGCGAGTCGGTGTCGGAGGGCGGGGCGTCGGGCGTGGTGGTCGGCGCGGCCGGCGTGCTCGGCCGGCCGCTGACCGGCGCGCTCACGCTCGCGCTGGCGGCCGGGGCGGGCGACACCGGGCGAGTGGTAGGCGTCGGGGCGGTGGTGACGGCCACGGCGCTCGGGCTCGGGCTCGGCGGGCAGACGGGCTTCAGGTTCGGGTTCGTCGGGTCGTCGCTGGTCAGCTCGGCCAGTCGGCGCTCGGCGTCGGGCTTGCTCTTGGCCGGGATGCCCTGCTTGACCTGCTCCTGGGCGGCCAGCGTCAGGTCCTCCAGGTCCGCCGGGCTGGTGGAGTGCACCGCGGAGAGGTCCATGCCGGCGATCTCGCCCTGGATGCCCCGGAACACGGCGACCTGGCCGTTCTCGGTCGCGCCGACGTAGTACTGCCGCTGGGTGTAGCTCCAGCCGCCGAAGACCGCGCCGCCGACGAGGACCAGCAACGCCAGCGAGATCGCGGCGGCCCGCACCGGCCGACGCCGCGGGCCGTCCGACTCGTCGTCGGCACCGGCCGCGGGCTCCTCGGGGACGGGGGGCCGGGGCGCGGAGAGGGCGGACGCGCGGGCGGCCGGCGTGGAGACGTCGGCGGAGGTCGCCATGCCCCGGTCGCGGGCGGCGGCGCCGCCGACGATCGGGCTCGCCTCGACGATGTCCTGGTCGGTGGCGTCCGCGATGATCACCGTGATGTTGTCCGGGCCGCCGCCGCGCAGGGCGAGCTGTACCAGCCGCTCGACACACTGCTGCGGGTCGGCGTACTCGCGCATGGTCTCGCCGATGGTGTCGGCACTGACCACGCCCGAGAGGCCGTCGCTGCAGATCAGGTAGCGGTCGCCGGGGAGCACCTGGCGGACGCTGTATTCCGGGTCGATGTCGCGCCCGTCGAGCGCCCGGGTGAGCAGCGACCGCTGCGGGTGGCTGCTCGCCTCCTCGGCGCTGATGCGGCCCTCGTCGACGAGCATCTGGACGTACGTGTCGTCCTTGGTGATCTGCGCGAACTCGCCGTTGCGCAGGAGGTAGGCCCGCGAGTCACCGATGTGGACCATGCCCAGCTTGCTGCCGGAGAAGAGGGTCGCGGTGAGCGTCGTGCCCATCCCCTCCAGCTGGGGGTTGGCGTCCACGGTGTCGCGGAGCTGCTGGTTGGCGGTGCCCACGGCCGAACGCAACGCGTCGACGAGGGCGTCACCCGGGACGTCCTCGTCGAGCGGCGCCATGGCACCGATGACGATGTTGCTGGCGACGTCACCGGCGGCCATGCCGCCCATGCCGTCGGCGACGGCGAGCAGCCGCGGTCCGGCGTAGACGGAATCCTGGTTACCGTCTCGGATCAGACCGCGGTCGCTGTGGGCCGCATAGCGCAGGGTCAGAGTCATGGCCGTAATTCGAGAGAAGTGCGGCCGATCCGGATCGGCACGCCGAGGGGGACGGGGGTTGGTCCGGTGACCTTAGCGCGATCCAGGTAGGTGCCGTTAGTCGAGCCGAGGTCCTCGACGAACCACTGGCCGTCGCGCGGCACCAGACGGGCGTGCCGTGCCGAGGCGTAGTCGTCGGTGATGACGAGGGTGGAATCCTCGGCCCGGCCGATGGTGATCTGCGCTTCGCCGAGGGTGATCCGGGTCCCCGCGAGCTGACCGGCGGTCACCACGAGCTGGTGCGCCGCCCTGCCCCGCTTCGCCTTCGCCGGCTTCGCCGCCTGCCCGAGCGAGGCGCCGACCGCCCGGGGGGCGGCCACCAGGCGGCCCGACCGGGCACCCGCGAAGAGGTCCCGGCGGATCACGCCGACCACCGTGAACACGAAGATCCACAGCAGGATGAGGAACCCGAACCGGGCGACGGTGATGACGAGTTCCGGCAAGGCGGGTCAGCCGTCCACGCGGAAGGTCAGCGTCGTGGTGCCGAGCTGGATCATGTCGCCGGGGTTGAGCGCGACGGCGGAGACCCGCTGGCCGTTGACCATGGTGCCGTTGGTCGACCCGAGATCGGTCAGCACGACCTGACCGCCGTCGAAGTCCAGCCGGGCGTGTCGCCGCGAGATCCCGACGTCGGGCAGGCGGAGGTTGGCCTGGTCGCCACGGCCGATCACGGTCGAGCCCATCTGGAGGGGGTAGGTGCGCCCGTCGCCGGAGACCAGCCGCACGTTGCGGCCGCCGCCGTGGCCGGGCGGGGGACCGTAGCCACCCCCCTGGTCGTACGCCGGGTAGGCGGGCGGGCCCGCGTCGTAGCCGGGCGCCGAGACCGGGGCGACCTCGCCGCCGGTGTAGACCTCGGCGGTGACCCGGAACATCCCGGTGTCCAGCCCCTCGCCGCGTTCGATCTCGACGATCACGTCGCCGTAGACCGTCCAGGCCTGCTCGCCGATGAACTCCGCCTGCGACTGGGCCAGCTCCTGGGCCAGCGCGGCGGCGTACGGCGCCAGACGACTGTGGTCGTAGGGCGAGAGATCGATCACGTAGCGGTTGGGCACCAGCGTGCGCCCACCGGCCAGGATCGCCTTGTGCGCCTCGGCCTCCCGCTGCATGGCGTTGAGGATCTCCACGGGGTGGACCACCCCTTTGAAGACCTTGGCGAAGGCCCCCTCGACCAGGCCTTCCAGACGCTTCTCGAAGCGTTGCAGCACGCTCACCGGCTCCTCCTCGGGTCCCGAGGACATGATGGTATCCGGCCGGCGCGCGCGCAGCTCACACGCCGCTCGGCCGTCTGGCGGCGGCCCGTTCGGAAGGGCCGATACTGCCGTGCTACTCTTTCGTCCGCCACGAACGGTAACCGCTCCTCGGACGGTAACCGATCGGTGCAACGATCACGGACCGGGTAGGATGTCCGAGGCCCGCTGGAGACAGCAGGACCGGCACAGACTACAGTGTTCGAGGTCAGGCCACGGGGAAGTGGCGGAATGGCAGACGCGCACGGTTCAGGTCCGTGTGCCCGAAAGGGCGTGGGGGTTCAACTCCCCCCTTCCCCACCAATACGCGAGGGCTCCGCAGTCATGCGGGGCCCTCGCGCCGTATCGGGGCGTGCCGTACGTCACGCTATGCTCCGATGGTTTCTGCCTCCGATGGACCAGGAGTGGCGTGTGAGTGTCGCGTTCGTGACCGGGTCGGGCGGTCTGATCGGCTCCGAGGCGGTCCGGCACTTCGCCGGCCTCGGTCTCGAGGTCGTCGGCATCGACAACGACATGCGGCAGGAGTTCTTCGGCGAGGAGGCGTCCACCGCCTGGAACGTCCGGCGGCTGACCGACGAGCTGGGGCCCGCGTACTCGCACCACAGCATCGACATCCGCGACCGGGCCGCGCTGGCCAAGCTCTTCAAGCGGTACGGCACCGACGTCGCCGTGGTGATCCACACCGCCGCCCAGCCGTCGCACGACTGGGCGGTGCGCGACCCGTTCACCGACTTCGACGTGAACGCCGCCGGCACGCTCAACGTCCTGCAGAACGTGCGCGAGCACTGCATCGGGGCACCGGTGATCCACTGCTCCACCAACAAGGTCTACGGCGACCGGCCGAACAGCCTGCCCCTGGTGGAGCTGGAGACCCGGTGGGAGATCGAGCCGGGGCACCCGTACGAGCAGGGCATCCGCGAGGACATGTCCATCGACGCCTGCCTGCACTCGATCTTCGGCGCCTCGAAGGTGGCGGCCGACGTCATGGTGCAGGAGTACGGCCGCTACTTCGACATGCGGACGGCCTGCTTCCGGGGCGGGACGCTGACCGGCCCGGCGCACTCCGCGACGGAGCTGCACGGCTTCCTCGGCTACGTGATGCGCGCCAACATGGAGCGCCGGACCTACAAGATCTTCGGCTACCGGGGCAAGCAGGTCCGCGACGCCATCCACAGCTCGGACGTGGTCTCCGCGTTCGAGGCGTTCTTCCGCAACCCCCGCTCGGCGGCGGTCTACAACCTCGGTGGCGGGCGGCACTCGAACACCTCCAACCGCGAGGCGTTCGCGCTCGCCGAGCAGATCACCGGCCAAGAGATGATCACCGAGTACGTCGAGGCCAACCGGATCGGCGACCACAAGTGGTGGATCGGCTCGAACGAGGCCTTCCAGGCCGACTACCCCGAGTGGAAGCAGGTCTACGACGTGCCCATGATCATGCGCGAGATCTACGAGGCCAACGTGGACAAGTGGGTGCCGGGAGCATGACCGGCAGGGGCAAACGGAACGTCCTCGGGGTCCTGGTCGACGCCACCGACTACGCCGCGGCGACCGAGCAGGTGGTGGCGGCCGCGCAGGAGCGCCGCCCGCTGGCGCTGACGGCGCTGGCCGTGCACGGCGTGATGACCGGGGTGCTCGACCCGGCGCACAACGCCCGGCTGAACTCCTTCGACGTGGTCACCCCCGACGGCCAGCCGGTGCGTTGGGCGCTCAACCTGCTGCACGGCGCCGGTCTCACCGACCGGGTCTACGGCCCCACGCTGACCCTGCACGTGCTCTCCCGGTTCGCCGACGAGGGGCTGCCGGTCTACCTCTACGGGTCGACCGAGGAGACCCTGGCCAGGCTGATCCCGGCGCTGGAGCGGATGTTCCCGGCGCTGAAGATCGCCGGCGTGGAGCCGTCCAAGTTCCGGGCGGTGCAGCCGGGCGAGGACGTCGAGATCGCCGACCGGATCCGGTCCAGCGGGGCCCGGCTCGTGCTGGTCGGGCTGGGCTGCCCGCGCCAGGAGGTCTTCGCGTACGCCATGCGACCGCTGCTGGACATGCCGCTGATGGCGGTCGGGGCGGCCTTCGACTACCACGCCGGGCTGCTGCGCCAGCCCCCGCCGTGGATGCAGCGGGCCGGCCTGGAGTGGTTCTGGCGCCTCGGCCTCGAACCGAAGCGACTCTGGCGACGCTACGTGATCCTCAACCCGGCCTACCTGACCCGGCTCGCCGGGCAGAAGACGGGGCTGTGGAAGGCGCGCCCGCCGGCCCCGGCCACGGAGCGCCCGCCGACCTTCGCCGTCTGATTCCCGACAGACGTCAGGAAGGGCCCCTCCCATCGCTTCGCCGCGTGGGAGGGGCCCTTCCTCGTACTGCGTCAGAGGGTGAGGGTCCAGGTGTTGATGTAGCCGGTGTCGCCGGCGTAGACGTCCCGCACCTGCAACCGCCAGGTGCCGTTGGCCGCCTCGCTCGACAGGTTCGCGGTGTACGTGGTGTTGATGTTGGCCGCGCCGTCCCAGAAGCTGCTGTTCTTCAGCCGGTAGGACGAGCCGTCCGGCGCGACCAGGTCGACGACGAGGTCACCGCGGTAGGTGTGCACGATGTTCACCGCGACGGTCGAGGCCGACGAGGCGTTGCGGGCACAGCCGGAGATCACGATCGAGCTGCTGGCCGTGACACCCGTGTCCGGGATCGCGACGTCGGTGCCGTTGGTGCCGGAGCAGCTGCCACCACCGGTGCCGGTGACCGTCAGCGAGTAGGTCGCGGTCCTGCTGCCCGAGGCCGCGGTGCCCGTCACGGTCACGGTGTAGGTGCCGGGCGGGGTGCTCGCCGAGGTGCTGATGGTGAGCGTCGAGGAACCACCCGAGGTGACGGTGGCCGGGCTGAACGAGGCGGTCGCCCCGGCCGGCAGCCCGCTGGCGGAGAGGCTCACCGACTGGGCGGAGCCGTTGGTCGTCGCGGTGCCGACCGTGGCGGTCACCGAGCCGCCCGGCGCGGTCGAGCCGGAGGTCGGCGAGACCGAGACGGAGAAGTCGTTGGTCGGCGGCGGGGTGTCGCCGTTGACGACGTAGAGCAGCCTGTTCGGCGAGCCGGTGCCCGGGTTGCCCACCACGTTGGGGGTGGCGTTGTTCACCAGGTAGTCGCGGACCTGCTGCGGCGACCAGGCCGGGTTGGCGCTGGCCACGAGGGCCGCCGCGCCCACCACGTGCGGCGTCGCCATCGAGGTGCCGCTGATCGTGTTGGTCGCGGTGTCGCCGGTGTGCCACGCCGAGGTGATCGACGAGCCGGGCGCGAAGATGTCCAGGCAGGTGCCGATGTTGGAGAACGACGACCGGGCGTCCGTGTTGGTCGTCGAGCCGACGGTGATGCCCTCGGCCGTCCGGGCGGGCGAGGTGTTGCAGGCGTTGCCACCGGAGTCGTTGCCGGCCGCCAGGCCGTAGCTCACGCCGGAGTTGATGGAGTTGCGCACCGCGGTGTCGAGCGAGGTGTTCGCGCCGCCGCCGAGGCTCATGTTGGCCACGGCCGGCTTGACCGCGTTCTGGGTGACCCAGTCGACACCGGCGATGACGCCGGCGTTCGTGCCGCTGCCCTGGCAGTTCAGCACCCGTACGCCGACCAGCTGGACGCCCTTGGCGACGCCGTACGCCGAACCGCCGACGGTGCCGGCGACGTGCGTGCCGTGCCCGTTGCAGTCGTCGGCAGAGCCGCCGTCGACGGCGTCGTAGCCGGAGACGGCCCGGCCGCCGAAGTCGCTGTGGCTGAACCGGATGCCGGTGTCGATGATGTAGGCGTGCACGTTGCTCGCCGTGTTCGGGTACGTGTAGGAGCTGTCCAGCGGCAGGGCGCGCTGGTCGATCCGGTCCAGGCCCCACGTCGGGTTGGTCTGGGTGCCGCTGACGGAGACGGTGTGGTTCTGCTCGACGTACGCCACGGCGGGGTCCGCGGCGATGCGGGCGGCGGCCCTGGCGCCGACCCGGACCTCGAAGCCGCGCAGGGCGGCGCCGTAGGTGCGGGCGACCGCGCCGCCGTGCCGGTCGACCAGCCGCTGCGCGGTGTCACCGACGCCGCCGCGGGCGACCGAGCTGTCCTTGAAGACGACGATGTAGCTGTCGGCCACGGCGGTGGCACCGCCCGCGGCGCGGATCGTGCCCACCGGTTCGGCGGCCATGGCGGGCGTGGCGGTCGCCACCATGGCCAGGGTGGCCACCCCGACGAGTACGGACCTGCGTGGAAGACCCATCTTCTACTCCCTCCGACCGGCACCGACCGTCCAACTGTTCGTGACGAGTGAATCGATGAATGCCGATCAGGCTGAGGGTAGGGCGGGGTAAACCGGAATTCAAACATGTCGACTTCCCCATAACATCGGGAAGATGGCCCCTAGGGGAGGCGGCTGCGGGACGAACCGGGGACCTGCCCGGATTCACGATCGTCGAAAACGGGCAAGGCTCTCCGTCATGGAGAGTCACCTCACCGTCCTGCTGTCGCTGACCGCCGTCTGGCTCGTCGCCGGCTGGCTCGCGGACGGGCTGCCCCGGCTGGACCACGCCCGGGCGCTGCGTCGGCGTACCGGATGGGTGCTCGCCCTGACGCTGGCCGGCCTGGGGCTGACGGCCGCGGTGCTGATCGCGGGGCTCACCAGCGCCGGCGCGACCCCGGCGGACCGGGCGGCCGCCGGGCTCACCCTCGCCGTCGCCCCCGCGCTCGTGGTCGCGGCCTGCACGGTGCGCCGGGTACGCCGGCTGCGGGCGGGCGCGGGCGCCCTCTCCTCGGCGCCGGGCACCCCGGCGCCGCACGGCCTGCGGGCCTCCGCCGCGCACCCGTTGATCGGGCTCCCGGTGCAGGTCACCGGCCTGGCGATCCTGCCCGCGGTGGTCGCGGCGAGCACCCCGGGCCTGCTGTTCGGGCCCGGCGTGACCGGCCCGGCGGTCACCCTGGGCGTGCTGGGCGTCGTCGCCATCGGCGTACGCCACGCCCTGCGACACAGCCGGCTCGTCGAGCGGGCCGTGCCGGCCCGGCCCGCGTCACCGCGAGCGGCCGGGGCCCTGCACGTATAGCAGTTCCAGGATCGCCCGCGTCGCCTCGAACCAGCGGTCGAGCCAGCCGGGCGGCGGGACGCTGCCCTTCGGCGGCAGCTCCATCAGCAGCCCGCGCAGCAGCGGGTGGTCGACCAGCGACTCGGCCGGCTCCACCGCCCAGCCCCCGGGCGGGAACGACGGCTCGGTCAGCGGGTTGGGATCCAGCGAGGGCAGGGAGAGTGGCGGACCGGCCTGCTCCGGCGGGGCGGCCGGGCCCTCCCGGCCACCGATCTCGGTGTCGGTCGACACCACCTCGGTGAGGACGGTGTCCCGGCGTGCCCCCCGGTACTTGCCCCCGAAGCGTTCCGGCTTGCCCGGCCCGTTGGTGAGGTTGTCTGACCCGATCGTCGTCATCCGTCTCGCCTGTCTCGCTCGGTTGCCGATCCCTGCGGCGGGCTGTCGACCAGCGCCGTACCGAGGGGTACAACGACCCGGGACCCGATGTGGCGACGCCGACGGCGGGACGTCTTCGCGGCCGGTCCGGACCCGGGCACGACGGCGCCCTCACCCGGTGCCCGGGCGAGGGCACGCCTCGACCGGCCCTCGGGCACGGCGATGCCCCCGCCCGGCCCTACCGCCGGACGGGGGCACCTCGTCACACCACGGGCCCGTCAGCCCCTGTCGAACACACCGCCCCTGGTGCCGGCGACGAAGGCGTGCCAGTCACCCGGGGCGAAGACCAGGGCCGGGCCCGTCTTGTCCTTCGAGTCCCGCACGCCGACCGCCCCCGTCACGTACGCCACCTCCACGCAGTTGTCACAGTTCGGCCCGCTCTTCGAGCTCTTGAACCACGTCGCCTGCGTCAGGTCCACGGGGAACCCCTTGGTCGCCATTTCCACAACGGCTCCTCTGCCAGTTTCGCGATGTGTGCGATGGACTCCTCCGGACGAATGGCCGCCGCTCGGACGTGATCGAAGATGAAGCTGTACTTCTGCAGTTCGTCACTCTTCTCCAGGAAGAGCCCACCCGTGGCATTCTCCGCGTACACGACATCCGGATCACCGGGCTCAGGGAAGCTGAGGATCGTGAAGGTGCCGTCCATGCCGGCGTGCGCCCCCACCTCGAAAGGCAGGATCTGGAGCGTCACGTTCGGCAGTTCCGCCACCTCGACCAGGCGTTTGAGCTGGTCACGCATCACCTCGTCCCCGCCCACCGGACGGCTCACCACCGCCTCATCGAGCACCACCCACAGATCGACCGGATCATCCTGCGTCAACAACGACTGACGGCCCAGACGGACACGCACCCGCTGCCGTACCTGTTCGGGCGTGAAGTCGGGCCGGGCGGCCCGGATCATCGCGCCCGCGTACTCCTCGGTCTCCAGCAGCCCGGGCACCACCTGCTGCTCGTACGCCCGGATCGAGCTGGCCGCCGCCTCCAGCCCGACGTACGCGCCGACCAGCACCGTGCTGTAGGGGTGCCACCAGCCCTTCTGCCGCGCCTCCCGGGCGATCTGCACCAGCTCGTCGCTCTCGGCGCCCACCACGCCGTAGATCCGCAGCATGTCCCGCACGTCGCGCGGGGTGGCCGTGGTGTGGCCGGTCTCGATCCGCGAGACCTTCGACGCCGAGCACTCCAGCTGCTCGGCGACCGCCTCGATGGTGATCCGGGCCGCCTCCCGCTGCCGACGCAGTTCGGCGCCGAGGCGACGACGTCGGATGGTGGGGCTGCGCCGCTCGCTCACGACACGACCCCGCCCGCTGGTCGGAACCACCGCCTGTCAGGCCTCACCCGGTCCACCTCCGCCTCGCCGTGCGCCACTGTCGTCACCCGCCAGGGGCGCGACCGTCGTGCGGCGGGCGTCGTTCGCGGCGTGGGGTGGTGCCGGTCATCGGCCGGCCGCGACGGGCGAAACCGGCTCCCAGTGTGCCGGGCATACGTGAACGCCATCAAGCGCTGCTTTGCGCGAGCCGCTCACGTATCGGCAAAAGTCGACGTGCAACTTGCATGAAGCACGCCGCTGATGCACTCTGTCCGTATGGCACGGGTTACTCACCGTCTCCGTCCGCTTCCCCGCCGTGGTGATCCCACGGGCTGCGGGACGCGCGGCGGCGGGACCGCCCGACAGTCGACAACCAGACCTGCCCCGGGTTGATGACCTCGCCGCTGCACGCCAGTTGGCTGCGGCGGCGGGAGCGGTACCCGGAGCAGCCGGGTGTTGGTCGGGTGGCGGTTCGCCACCAGCGGGTACGGCCCGACCACCACCACCCGCGACACCGGTCCACGAGGCACGACCCCGCCCCCGGGCCATCGACGTCCCCCGACCCGCACCGCCGGCCCGTCCGCCGGCCGTGCCGAGGCGG
>NZ_JBPQTK010000071.1:0-30954 GCF_051386315.1 Micromonospora sp. URMC 107 | reverse complement strand
GACTTTCCACCACAAGGGGGATCGCTGGCCGGCACCCGAACCCGGGGTGCCGGCCAGCGGCACGTCCACCCCCGGCCCAGCCGCCCCGGCCCCGTTGCTAAAGATATCTTTATAAAGATATCTTTAGCGTATGTCGCTGCCCGAGGTGAAGCTCTCCGACCCCAAGGCCCTGCGCGGCTACGCGCATCCGCTGCGGATGGCCCTCATCGGGCTGCTGCGCCAGCACGGCCCGATGACCGCCACCCAGACCGCCGAACGCCTCGGCGAGAGCGTGCCGAGCTGCTCGTTCCACCTCCGGCAGCTCGCCAAGTACGGGCTCGCCGAACGGGTGCCCGGCGCCGACGCCCGGGAGCGGCCCTGGCGGGCCACCGCACACAACACGTCCTGGGACGACGCCTCCGACGACCCGCAGGTGCGCGCCGCCGCCGACGCCCTGAGCGCGACGCAGCTCGCCCTCTACACCCGCCGCGCCGAGGAGTTCCTCGCCCGGCGCGCCGCCGAGCCGGTGGCCTGGCGGGCGGTCACCGGGTTCACCGACCGGCCGCTCTACGTCACCGCCGACGAGATGGCCCGCGTGACCGAGCGCATCGAGGCCCTGCTCGCCGAGTACGACGACCGGGTCACCGATCCGACGAGACGGCCGGCCGACAGCCGGAAGGTCACCCTCGTGCAGTTGGCCGTCCTCACCGACCCACCGCCGGCGGCAGCCCTCGCCGACCCGGCCGCCGAGGCCGGCCCCCCGCCGGGCGGGTCGGCCGACGACGAGCCGGGCAGCCACCGGTGAGCGGCGGAGCCACCGTCGCCCCGGACACCGCCCCGCCCGGCGGGCCCGCCCGGCGGGGTCCGCTGCCGCGACTGCTGCGCGAGCGGGTGTTCCGCCGGTACTGGTCGGCGCAGACGGTGTCGTACTTCGGCGACGAGATCTCCACCCTGGCCCTGCCGCTGCTGGCCGTGCTGGTGTTCGACGCGACCCCGGCCGAGATGGGCTACCTGACCGCCGCCGCGCTCGCCCCGAACCTGCTCTTCCCGCTGCTCGCCGGCGCCTGGGTGGACCGGCACCCGCACAAGCGCCGGGTCATGATCCTCACCGATGTCGGCCGCGCGCTGCTGCTCGTCGCGGTGCCGGTCGCGCACCTGCTCGGTGTGCTCACGATGGCCCAGCTCTACGTGGCGGCCTTCGCCGTCGGCACGCTCGCCGTGTTCTTCGAGGTCGCCCGGGGGCCGCTCTTCGTGTCCATCGTGGCCCGACCCGACTACGTGGAGGCGAACACGCTGATCAACGGTAGCCGGGCGATGTCCCTGGTGGCCGGGCCGAGCATCGGTGGCGTCCTCGTGCAGGTGCTCACCGCCCCGATCGCCCTGGTCGCCGACGCGCTGTCGTACGTCGTGTCCGCGTACTTCCTGGGGCGGATCCGACCGACGGAGCCGGCGCCCGCGCGCGGCGGCGGACTCGCCCTCGGCGCCGGGCTGGGGTTCATCGCGCGGACGCCGATGATGCGCGCGATCCTGCTCGGCACCACCACCGTCAACCTGTTCAACTTCATGTTCATCGCGCTCTTCGTGCTCTACGCGACGCAGGAACTGCACCTCGCGCCCGGCCTGCTGGGCGTGGTGGTCGGCGCGGGCGCGGTCGGCGGGCTGATCGGCGCGACGCTCACCGGCCGGTTGGTCCGCCGCTTCGGCATCGGCCCGGCGCTGGTCGCCTCCTTCGTCCTCTTCCCCGCTCCCCTGCTGCTCGTCCCGCTGGCCGGCGGGCCGACCCCGCTGGTGCTCGGGATGCTCTTCGCCGCGGAGTTCCTCTCCGCCGTCGGGGTGATGATGCTCGACATCGTGGGCGGCTCGGTGCAGACCGCGCTCACCCCGCAGGCGCTGCTGGCCCGGGTGACCGGGGCCCGGCGCACCGTCAACTACGGCATCCGGCCGATCGGCGCGCTGCTCGGCGGCGCGCTCGGCAGCACCCTCGGCGTACGGCCGGCGCTCTGGATCGCGACGGCGGGCGCGCTCGCCGGGGTGCTGTGGGTGGCCTTCTCGCCGGTCCGCCACCTGCGCGGGCTCCCGGAGCAGGCCGACTGACCGGCCGGATCGGGGACGCGCCGCGGTCGTCCGATGTGGTGTCCGGCAGGTCGGGCGATTGAGCGTCCCAGTCGGGGGTAGGAGTTTGGTCGACGAGGACGGCTCTCCCCACCGAACGAGAGCGGTTCGACCTGACGAGGAGGATTGCCCATGACCACGAAGGTCGAGAAGTCCATCGAAGTACAGGTTCCGGTCAGCACCGCCTACAACCAGTGGACGCAGTTCGAGGAGTTCCCCCGCTTCATGGGGGGCGTGCGCGAGGTGCGCCAGCTCGACGACCGGCGGATGCACTGGGTCGCCGAGATCGGTGGCGTCCAGCGCGAGTGGGACGCCAAGGTCCTGGAGCAGGTGCCCGACCAGAAGGTGGCCTGGGCGGCCACCGAGGGCGTGACCAACGCCGGGGCGGTCTACTTCCAGCCCGTCGGCACCGACCGCACCATGGTCCGGCTGCACCTGGAGTACGAGCCCGAGGGCCTGCTCGAGAAGGCCGGCGACAAGCTCAACATCATCGAGCGGCAGGCCGAATCCGACCTGCGGAAGTTCAAGACGTACATCGAGGAACGGGGTGTGGAGACCGGCGCCTGGCGAGGCACGGTCGACAGCGGCCTCGGTGTCGGCACGCCGGGCGTCGAGCACGCCGCCGCGACCCGCGGCGACAGCGGTAGCGCCGGGGTGTCCGGCAAGGCCGTGGCGGCGAGCGCCGCCGTGGCCGGGGCTGCGGCGGCCGGAGCCGCCGCGGCTGCGAAGCGCCGCTCCGACAACGACCAGGACGACCGGCCGGCCACCGCCACGACCGACACGGAGTACGTGGTGACCGAGGTCGAGGTCGTCCCGGAGACCGGCACCGCCGGCTACCCCCCGCACCGACCCCTCTGATCCAGCTTCATCACGCCTGCCCCTGTCAGGGGACGGCCCGGGTCCTCGCGACCCGGGCCGTCCGCTCGTCCCGGGGTCCGCTCGGGTGGCGTCAGTGCGCCTCCGCGAGCACCGTCCACAGGTGGCCGTCCGGGTCGGCGAAGGTGCCCGTGTAGCCCCACGGCTGCGGGCCCGGCTCGACGACGACCTCCGCGCCGGCGGCCCGGGCCCGCCCGACGAGCTCGTCGACCTCGGCCGGCGTCGCGGCGGGGAGGCTGACGAGGCACTCGCTCTGCCCGCGCCGGGCCACCTCGCGGCCACCGATCACCCAGCCGAAGCCGCCGGTGGGCACCAGCATGACGCGGAGACCGTCGTTGAGCGCGTACTGCAAGGGCTCGGGGACGCCGTCCTGGGCCGGCTCGCCGACGGCCTCCAAGCCGAGCCCCTCCGAGTAGAAGCGGTACGAGGTCGGACGATCGGCGATCGGCAGGGCGACGACGACGGGTGCGTACTGCATCAGGCTGCCTCCAGCGGTTTGACGACTGCGTACGGTCAGTCTGCGGGCCGTCACGCGGAACTCCTGGTTCCCGCCGGTGAGCGCGGGTGTCAGGCGCTCCAACCGGCCGGATTGGTGCAGGACTCCCGGGAGATACCCGAGCCGGTGTCCGGCCAGCCGCCGAACCGCTCCTCGTGCAGGTGGGCGAAGAAGTGGCACATGGCCTCGCACTCACCGTCGGTCACGGCCATGGTGGGATCGGCACTCACCGCCTCGTAGAACCCGCGCGCCATCCACCAGATCAGTCACGCCGGGAGGGTAGCGACCACGACCGACAACATCGCCGCGCTCCGGAGCCCGCCGGGGCCGGCCGGTCTTCGTCAGTCGACCTGCTCGCGGTTCGCCGGCCGGCGGGACCGGGTCCGCGCCACGATCATGATTACCGCGAGCGCGACGAAGAGCGCCGCCGACCCCGCCACCAGAGGGTTGACGAGACCGGGCACCAGATCATGGCCGCAGGTGGTGTCCCGCAGCGGCCACATGCTCAACGCCCCGTCCTCCGGGCCACGGTGGCCGTAGCCGTAGCGGTCCGGCCGGGACAGCCCGCACCGGTCGTCGGCGTCGGTGACCGCCCCGAAGGTCGTCGTCCGCAGCCCGTACCCGTAGGCGGCGGACGCCGTCAGCGCCGCGCCGCCGGCGAGCAGCCCACCCGCCCGCGTGAGCGTGTTCGACCCGGCCTGCGTGGCCCGGCCGGCCCGGAGGGCGAGCGCCGCCAGGGTCACGAGCACGGCCGCGCCCACCGCGACCACAGGCCAGGCCAGCGCCAACAGCACGAGCGCGAGGAAGATCATAGGTCGCCAACGTACCTGCGGCTGCCGCCCTCCGGCCGCCGCCGGCAGGACCGCGTCACCGCACGGTCGGCGTGCGTGCGACAGGGTCAGCGACCATCGTCGCGGGCGTGCCGACCGCCGGCGACGGGCGCCGCCGCGACCGCACCCTGCTCCGTGTGCCGGGCGGCCCGCTCGGAGATCAACTGCCCGAACAGCCCGCTGGGCCGACCGCAGTCGCGGCACAGGAAGTTGTCGTCCAGTCGCCTCCCGCCGCAGTGGTCGCAGCGGCCCCGGTCGCGCGGGTCGTGGTACGCCCGCAGCGCCTCCACCAGGGCACGGGCGACCGGGGCGCTCAGCGCCAGCCTCGACTCGACGCCGCGCAGGCCGACGACCATCTCGCCCTGCGGCGGGGCGGCCGGATCGAGCGCGTCGACGCGGGCCACGAAGTCGCGGAGGGCGGCCAGGACGTCATCGGGTGCGGACATGGATCGACCGTACGACACGCGTCGTCCTGAGCTTCGACCAACAGCCGTGCTGAGCCAGATCCCGCAGTCACTGTTTGCGACGACTACCTTCTGCGGCTGATCCATGAGTCGGGGTTCGAACCCGAGCTCCGGTCTTCCAGGTCTTGTCGTCCGTCAGCGTGGCCGGCCGGCTGGACGAGGCGATTGCGGCGCGGGATGCGGACCACTTGCGGACCGGCGCGGCCGGCGGCGGTGTTGTCGACCTCGGGAAACGAAGAAGCCCAGGTCGTTGACCTGGGCTTCTGTACCGAGCCGCCTGACGGAATCGAACCGTCGACCTACGCATTACGAGTGCGTCGCTCTAGCCGACTGAGCTAAGGCGGCAACGATCGTCAAGTGTACGGCACGCCCCACCCCGGGGCCGAACGGGATCCCCACCCCGCCCGTCGGGCCGGACTTCCGATTCCGAACCGTCGTCCGCCGGACAGCGACCGCGCCGGGCCGGGACTACGCTGCGGCGGGTGAACGACGATCGCGCCCCCGACGTGGATCCGCTGGACGGCGCGGCGGAGAGCGCGCACGCGAGCGAGGCGGCCGGCGGGCGGGCGGCGCGTCGACCGCGCGGCATCGACCCCCGGGAGTTGGGCTTCACGCCGCGCAAGCCGGTGCCGTGGCTCGCGCCGTTCCTGCTGGTCAGCACCGGAATCCGTACGCTGCTGGCGATGCTCTTCGGGGCGTACCTGGACAAGCGGGAGCTGCAGAACTCCCTCGACGCGGGCATCGCGCGGCAGGTCGGGCCGGACGGCGGTCTCTGGCTGGACTACGTGGCCGACCTGGGCGACGGCTTCAACGCCACCTACTCGGTCGCCTACCTGATCGCCCAGCCGGAGCTGGAGGTGGACGGGCACCGGCTGCCCCGCGCGCAGACCCTCGTGATGGGCGGCGACCAGGTCTACCCGTCGGCGGCCTTCGAGGCGTACGAGGACCGGTGCAAGGGGCCCTACCAGGCCGCGCTCCCGGTCACCCCGCCCGAGCGGCCCACGCTGTTCGCGGTGCCCGGCAACCACGACTGGTACGACGGTTTGACCGCCTTCCTGCGGCTCTTCGTCCGGTCCCGGGACCGGCACTTCGGCGGCTGGGAAACCGGCCAGTCCCGCTCGTACTTCGCGGTCGAGCTGCCCGCCGGCTGGTGGCTGCTCGGCCTCGACGACCAGTCCGGCTCGTACCTGGACGATCCGCAGCTGACCTACTTCGACCGGGTCGCCGAGCGGCTGGGCCCCGAGAGCCGGGTGATCCTGGCCGTGCCGGCGCCGACGTGGGTCAAGGCCGTCGACCATCCCACGGCGTACGACTCGATCGACTACTTCGTCCGCACGATCGTCGCGCCGACCGGGGCGCAGGTACGGCTGCTGATCTCCGGCGACCTGCACCACTACGCGCGGTACGCCGGCCCGGACCGGCAGCTGATCACCTGCGGGGGCGGCGGCGCGTACCTCTACCCGACGCACAAGCTCCCGGAGCGCATCGAGGTGCCGCCGCGCGACACCCTCGCCCGGCGGGCCAGCGCCTCCCACCCGTACGAGCTGGCCGGCCGCTACCCGGAGAAGGCCCGCTCCCGGCGGTACGCCTGGGGGATCTTCCCCCGCCTGCCGCTGCGCAACCCGGGTTTCACCACCCTGCTGGGCACCCTGCACACGCTGCTGATGCTGGCGATGGCCGGCGTCGCGACCAACCCGAGCGGGACGGACCAGCGGCTGTTCAGCGTGCCGCTGATGGCGATGCTGATCGTCACGATGCTCGCCGCGGCGTTCTTCGCGAAGCCGCCCAGCTCCGGCGGCAAACGGCACGCCCGGCACTGGATCCTCGGCGTGGGCCACGGTCTGGCCCAGGTCGGGCTGGCCGCCGCCGGCACCTGGGCCTGGCTGGCCCTGCCCTTCTACGACTGGCCGTGGCCGCTGCCGGCCGTCGCCGCGGCGGTGCTCTACGGCCCGGTGAGCGGGCTGGTGGCGAGCCAGCTCGTGGCCGCGTACCTGCTGGTGGCCGGCGCGTTCGGGGTGAACGTCAACGAACTCTTCGCCGGCCAGGGCATCGAGGACGCGAAGGCGTTCCTGCGGCTGCGCATCGACCCCGACGGCACCCTGACGATCTACCCGATCGCCGTCGACCGGGTCGCCCGCGACTGGCAGGTCAACCCCGACCGGTCGCCCGAGTCCTCCTGGCTGGTCCCGAGGCAGCCGCTGCGCCCCCGCCTGGCCGAGCCCCCCACCACCCTCACCTGACGGGTCAGGAGGTGTAGTGCTGGTCGTGAGCCTGGCGGGGGCCGCAGACCGAGGCGCGGGAGCAGGAGCAGCGGGAGCCGTCGGCGTCGAGACGCACGGTGACGGAGTCCCGGGGAACGCTGTGGCCGACCACCCGGCCGTCGCCCTCCGGCGTCGACACCCGCGAGCCGATCGCCGGGGCGGACTCCTGGAACCGTTGGTACAGGGGATGCTCGTACTTGAGGCAGCACATCAGCCGGCCGCACGCGCCGGAGATGCGCAGCGGGTTGAGCGGCAGGTCCTGGTCCTTCGCCATCCGGATGGTGACCGGCTCGAAGTCGGTGAGGAAGGTGGCGCAGCAGAGGTCCCGGCCGCAGGAGCCGATGCCGCCCTGCACCCGCGCCGAGTCCCGGGCGGAGAGTTGGCGCAGCTCCACCCGACAGTGCAGGGTGGCGCCGAGGTCCCGGACCAGCGCGCGGAAGTCCACCCGGTGCGGGGCCGTGAAGTAGATGGTGCTCCGCTCGCCGCCGCCCTCGGCGGCCCCCAGCACGTGGTCGATCGCCACCACCTTCATCGGCAGGGCGTGCTCCCGGATCAGCCGCTTCGCCGCGACCTTGGCCTCGGCCTTGCGGCGGCGCACCGTCTCGTCGCGGCGCAGGTCCTCCTCGCCGGCCAGGCCGGCCAGGCGGGGGAAGCCCTCGGTCTCCTCGGTGACCCACTGCGCGGCCCAGACGCACTCGGCCACCTCGGGCCCGTCGTCGGTCGGCACCAGCACCTTGTCGCCGACCTGGGGACGCAGCTCGCCCGGGTCCAGGTAGTAGAGGCGCCCGTACCGCTGGAAGCTGACCGCGCAGAGCATGCCCATGCCTCACACCCTACGACGCGCGGGGCGGGTCGGCCCGGCCGGCCGTCGCCGCCCGACTACAGGGCGCGATCATCCGCGCCCGCCGAATCCGCACGGCCCGACGCGCGGCCGGACCCCGACGCGCCGGCGCGCCGCGCGAGGAGCCTGCCCGCACCGGCGCGTCACCAGCCGACGCGGGTGGGGGTGTCGTAGCGCGGGCGTTCGGCCACCGGCGCCCGCCAGCGGGACTCGGCGAGGCTCGGCGCCCACTGGCGCAGCAGGGTCTCGGCCCCGTCGTACGCGACGCAGAGCACCGCCAGCACCCGCGTGGCGATCTCGGCGGCCTCGGTCCCGCCCGGCCCCGCCGCCCCGCGCTGCTCCGGCCCGCCGGCCGGCATCGACGTCGCGGCGACCACGGTCACCGCCTCGGCGCAGCGGAGGACGTCGGCCAGCGCCCGGGCCAGCGCGAGCCGGCTGCCCTCCACCCAGTCGGCGAGCGCGTCGGCGTAGCCGGCCGTCGACTCCAGCCGCCCGACCAGGCTCTCCGGCCCCTCGTCGAGGTGGCGCAGCAGGGCCGCCCGGGCCTGCCCGTACGACGACGCGGCCGGGCCGGACCAGAGCAGCGGGTCGGTCAGCGCGGCGCTGACGTCGTCGTAGCCCCGGATCAGGCGGCGGGCGGTGTGGCCGGCGGCGGCGAGCGGTGCCGGATGCAGGTCGAGGAAGTTCCGCACGGCCTCGCCGGGGAGCACCTGCATCCGGCGCAGCAGCGGCCACACGCGGTGGCCCTCGGGGGCCCCGGCGGCGAGCAGCGTGTCCACCCGGCGGAGCAGGTCGAGGCCGGGCTCGGCGAGCCGGTCCAGCGCGTCCATCACGCCTCCCCGGTCAGCCGGTGCCGCACGGCGCGGTCGACGTCGGCGTAGTGGTCGGCGGCGGCCCGGACGGCCGCCGCGGCGGCGGCCAGCCGCTGGGCGGCGACGTGCGCCTCCCGGGCCCGGTCACCGGTGGCGGCGGTCCACTGCCGGTGCAGGGCCCGCCCGATCTCCCCGGGCCGGCCGGGGGCGTCGGCGCCGAAGGCGGCCTGCGCCGGATCGCCGGCGGTGACCGTGCGGGACACGGTGGTCATGGTCTCGCTCGCCTCGTCGAGCCGGGCGGCGAGGGCGCGCAGGCTCTCCATCTCAAGCTCCCGCCAGCGGCCGGTAGGCGGCGAAGGTCTCGTTGTGCAGCTTCTCCCGGGCCCACTGGGCGGCGTCGGCCGCCGCGGTGACCGCCGCCTGCACCGAGCCGGCGACGTCGCGGGGGTTGCGGGTGTGCAGCGGGCCGAGGAACCGCACGTCGGTGATCCGCCCGCCGGCGGTGACCACGACCTCGACCAGCCCGTCGGGCGATCGGACGGTGACCTCGACGGTCGACACCGCCTGGTCGAACTCGGCCTGTAGGGACTCGATCCGGCGGTAGCGCCGCACCGCCTCCTCGATCCAGGCCTCGTCGATCTCCCCCCGCGGCATCGGCGGACTCCTCCCGGACCAGGCCATCACTGTGCGTGCCGCCACCGTCACCGCGGCACACCGGACCGTACCGCACAGCAATCGCGCCTGTCGATGCCTGTGGACGGCCGGTCCGCCCGACGCGACCTCGGGGGGCGAATCGACCGCCGGAGGCCCCGGCTCGGCCACCCCTCGGCGGGAGGTCCGGAGGGCTCAGCCCTTCCAGAGCGAGAGCATCATCGCCTCGACGGCGATGCGGGGCTTCACGTTCGCCTCGATCGCCGCCCGGCACTCCAGCACCGCCTCCAGGCGGCGCAGCGACCCCTCGGCGTCCCACTTCTGCGCGCCCATTCCGGCCAGCGCGGCGGTGTCGGTGTGCACCGGGGCCACGGGGGCGCGCAGCGCCATGGTGAGCGCGTCCCGGTAGAAGCCGGCCAGGTCCACCAGCGCCCGGTCCAGCGCGTCCCGCTGCGCCCGGGTGGCCCGGGACTTCTGCCGCTTCTCCAGGTCCTTCAGCTGCCCGGCGGCGCCCCGCATCGCGCCGGCCGCCCCGCGCCCGGTGCCGCCGGCGCCGAGCGCGGTCTCCAGCGCCGCCCGCTCGGCCGCGTCGGCCTCCGCGACGGACGCCTCGGCCTCCGCCTCGGCCGCCTCGATCAGCGCCGACGCCGCGTCGAACGCGGCACCCACGCTGGTCAGCCGGCGCGGCACCGCGAGCACGGCCTCCCGGCGCTTGCGGGCCTCCGGGTCGCGGGCCAGCCGGCGGGCCCGTCCCACGTGTCCCTGCGCGGCCGCCGCCGCCCACCGCGCCACGTCAGGCGCGACGCCGTCGCGGCGGACCAGCACCTCGGCCACCGCCTCCGGCGCGGGCTGCCCCAGCGGTACGACCCGGCAGCGCGACCGGATGGTCACCGAGATGTCGTCCGGGTGGGTGGACGGGGCGCAGAGCAGGAAGACCGTGCGTGGCGGCGGCTCCTCGACGGCCTTGAGCAGCGCGTTGCCGGCCGCCTCGGTGAGCCGGTCGGCATCCTCGATCACCACCACCTGCCAGCGTCCGCCCGACGGGGTGCTGGCGGCGCGCAGCACCAGCGCCCGCATCTCGTTGACGCCGATGGAGAGCCCCTCCGGCACCACCATCCGGACGTCGGCGTGCGTGCCGGTCATCGTGGTGTGGCAGCCGGGGCACTCGCCGCAGCCGGTGCCGTGCACGCACTGGAGGGCGGCGGCGAAGGCCCGCGCCGCCACCGACCGGCCCGACCCGGGCGGTCCGGTGAAGATCCAGGCGTGCGTCATCCCCGCACCCGCGTCGACGACGGCTGCCGGCTGCGCGCCGTCGGACTCCTCGGCGAGCGCGTCGAGCGCGTCCCCGGCGGCGGTCGTGGGCCCGACGGCGGCGGCGCGCAGCACGGCGGACGCCGCGGCGGCGGCGCGGCGCAGCGTGTCGACCGCCTCGTCCTGCCCGACCAGGTCGGCGAAGACGTCGGGCATCAGGTCCGGTGCTCCATCGGTACCAGCTCCGATTCGGATAACTCCGGCTGCACCGAGGTGTCCGGCCCGTGCGCGGGGCGCGGGTGCACGATGCCGCCGGGGGCGCCGAGCATCTCCTCGATCCGCCGAACCACCTGCCCGGTGATCTCCTCGACCGGGCGGGACGCGTCGAGCACCAGGTAGCGCTTCGGGTCGGCGGCGGCGAGGTCGAGGAAGGCGTACCGGACCCGCTCGTGGAAGGCGACGGACTCGGCCTCCACGTGGTCGGCCGCCTCGGCGCGGGCCGCCACCCGGGTCAGGCCGGTACGCGGGTCGACGTCCAGCAGCACCACCAGGTCGGGCTTGAGCCCGCCGGTGGCCCAGGACGAGAGCCAGGAGACCTCGTCGACGGGGAGCGTCCGCCCCGCCCCCTGGTACGCCAGGGACGAGTCGACGTACCGGTCGCTGATCACCACCGCGCCCCGGACGAGCGCCGGCCGGACGACGGTGGCCACGTGGTGCGCCCGGTCGGCGGCGTAGAGCAGCGCCTCGGCGCGCGGCGACGGCACGTCGGAGCCCGGCGCGCCGAGCAGCAGCGACCGGATCCGCTTGCCGACGGCGGTGGCTCCCGGCTCACGGGTCACCACGACGTCGCGCCCCTGCCCGCGCAGCCGCTCGGCGAGCGCGGCGAGCTGGGTGGACTTGCCGGCGCCCTCGCCGCCCTCGAAGACCACGAAGAGGCCGGCGGAGACGAACGGTTCGGCCGGCATCAGCGGGCGGCCCCGGATCGAGCCCCAGAGGTCGGCCAGGACGGGGACGCCCTTCTTGTCGTCCATCTGCCCGAACGCGCTGATCCCGGCGAAGATGCCGGCGGCGCCGGCGGCGAGCAGCAGCAGTCGGGTGGACGAGATCGACACGCCCAGGTCGGCCAGCTCCAGCCGGCGCGAGCCGCCGACGCCGGCGAGCAGGCTGCTGAGGCCGATCGCCAGGATCAGCACCAGACGGGTGCCGATCTGCACCACCGCGAAGACCCGGCCACGCACCTCGTCGGCGATCTCCCCGCCGAGCAGGGTGGTGCCGGAGAGGAAGGCCATCCCGGCGCCCGCGCCGACCAGGATCGCGCCGACCATGGCCATGGAGAGGTGGATGGCGAAGGCCAGGGCCATCACCGAGGCGCTGGCCAGCACGATGCTCATGCCGAACCAGCGCCGCCGGGACATGTCCTTGACGATCATCGGACCCAGCCCGATGCCGAGCGCGAGGCCGATGAAGATGGCGCCGAAGAGCAGGTAGAAGGCGGCGTCGCCGGCGCCGAGCGAGGTGGCGAAGAACTTGGCGGTGCCGATCACGATGCCACCGCCGGCGAACGCGCCGAAGATGCCGAGCACCAGGCCGCGGACCAGCGGGGTCTGGCCGATGTAGCGCCAGCCCTCCTTGAACTGGCGCAACATGCTCTGCTCGGTGCGGTCCCGCTCGTCGGCCTGCCCCTGGCTGATCTCCTTGATGCCGTACGCCACCACCAGCGCGGTGGCCAGCCGGGAGAACGCGTTGAACCAGAGCGCCAGCTGGGCCGGCTCGGCCCAGTCCGGCGTCGCGCCCCCGGTGGCCGCCCGCACGGCGCCGTCGAGCGCGGCGAGGATCAGCGCGGCGAGGACCGGCGTGAGGCCGTACGTGGTGATCAGCGTGAGCTGGTTGGCGGCCTCCAGCCGGGCGCGCGGGATCAGGTTGGGGACCGCGGCCTCCTTGGCCGGGATCCAGAGCAGCGTGAGCGACTCGATCAGGAAGGTGGCGATCGCCGCCCAGGCCACCACCGCCCCGCCGGGGGCGCCGAGCAGCGCGGCCAGCGGGATCGAGGCGAAGAGCACGAACCGCAGCACGTCGCAGATGACCATCGTCCAGCGCCGGTCGAAGCGGTCGGCCAGCACGCCGGCGATCGGGCCGAGCACCAGCGCCGGCAGCAGCCGGATGGCGATGACGCCACCGAAGGCCGCGCCCTTGGCGGTGCTCCCCTCGACCTGGGAGGCGGCGAAGACACTGGTGGCGAGCAGGCCGAACCAGTCGCCGAAGGAGGCCGCGCCGAGCACGATCCAGAGCCGGCGGAACGGGGTGATCCGCAGTACCGAGCGGATGCCCGCGTAGCCGGACGGGTCGGCCCCGGGCTTCTCGGCGGCGCCGGGCGGGTTCGAGGACGGCGACACGCCGGGCGACTCGCCGTTGAACTGGCTTTCGATGGCCGTACCTCCACGTGCCGGCCCATCGCTGGGCAGTCCCGGTGGAACACTCTAGACCCGGCGGGGACCTGCCCCGCCGCGACATTCTCCTGTTCGCCGAGCCTAGGCCGCGGCGACCACCGCCCGCAGCCCGGACAGACGCGAGGGTGTTTCGCATTGACCGCCGGACAGTTAGCGTGCACACGTGGCCATCGAAAGCGACGAACTTCGTGGGCGCCTCGACCGGGCGACCGCGCACCTCGACCCGCCGTACGCCGTCGTCGACCTCGCGGCCTTCGACGGCAACGCCGCCGCGCTGGCCGACCGGGCCGCCGGCAAGCCGCTGCGGATCGCCAGCAAGTCGGTCCGCGCCCGGGACCTGATCGGCCGGGCGCTGGCGCGACCCGGCTGGCGGAGCGTGATGGCCTTCACCCTGCCCGAGGCGAACTGGCTGGTCCGCGCCGGCGTGACCGACGACGCGCTGGTGGCGTACCCCACCGCCGACCGGGGGGCGCTCGCCGCGCTCGCCGCCGACCCGGCGCTCGCCAGGGCCGTCACGCTGATGGTCGACGGCACCGACCAGCTCGACCTGGTCGACGCCGTGTGTCCGCCCGGGCGCCGCCCCGAGCTGCGGGTCTGCCTCGACCTGGACGCCTCCTGGCGACCGCTCGGCGGGCGGGTGCACGTCGGGGTGCGCCGCTCGCCGGTGCACAGCGCCCGGGCGGCCGGCGCGCTCGCCGCCACCGTCGCGGCCCGCGCGGGCTTCCGGCTGGTCGGGCTGATGGCGTACGAGGCGCAGATCGCCGGCCTCGGCGACGCGCCGCCCGGGCGGGCGGTGCTCGGCTCCGCGATCCGGCTGGCCCAGCGTGGGTCGTACCGCGAGTTGCTGGCCCGCCGGGGCGCGGCGGTGGCCGCCGTACGCGAACACGCCGACCTGGAGTTCGTCAACGGCGGCGGCACCGGCAGCGTGGCCGCGACCAGCGCCGACCCCGCGGTCACCGAGGTCACCGCGGGATCGGGCCTGTACGGGCCGACGCTGTTCGAGGCGTACCGCGCCTGGCGTCCCACCCCGGCGGCGGCCTTCGCCTGCGCGGTGGTCCGTCGCCCGGGGCCCGACCTGGCCACCGTGCTCGGCGGCGGCTGGATCGCCTCCGGCCCGGCCCAGGACAGCCGGTTGCCCCGGCCGTGGCTGCCGGAGGGACTGAAGCTGATCGGCACCGAGGGGGCCGGCGAGGTGCAGACCCCGCTGGCCGGCGCGGCGGCCGGCGCGCTACGGGTCGGCGACCGGGTCTGGTTCCGGCACGCGAAGGCCGGCGAGCTGTGCGAGCACGTCAACGAGTTGCACCTGGTCGAGGGGGACGCGGTCGTGGCCACCGTGCCCACCTACCGGGGCGAGGGCCACGCCTTCCTCTGACCCGGCGGCCCGCACCGCGGGCCGCCGGCACCCCGTTCCGCCGCCCGGCGGCCCGCCGGGCCGTTCGCGCCCGGGCCGTCGCCAGTTCGTTCCGCCGCCCGGCGCTCCCCGGGCCGTTCGTGCCCGGGCCGCCGCCCGGAGCCGGGTGCCGGCGCGGCCGGGGTCAGCCGGGCTGGTTGGCGTCGGCCGGGGCGTCTACCTGGCGGTGCAGGTACTCCCGGATCAGCGCCTTCGCCTCGACCAGCACCCGGTCGTCGCCCTCGGGCTGCCGGCGGAACGCCAACTTGATCAGCGCGTCGGCCGCCTCCACCGCGATCTCCAGGTGGAACCGGAGGTCGGGGACGTCCAGCCCGAAGCGCTCGGCGAGCACGCGGGCCAACTGGTCCGCGATCACCCCGTTGTTGTCCCGCTGCTCGTCGAGCAGGTGCAGGTCGACCACGTCGCCGAAGTGCAGGGTACGGAAGCCCGGAACGGTGCGGTGCATCGTGATGTACTCGTCGATCCCCGCGTCGACCCCGTCCCACCAGTGGGTCAGGTCGTCGGAGGCGAAACGCTCATCGAGCCGCTGGAGGTAGGACTCCATCGTGCGCAGGGTCAGCGCCTGCACGATCGCCCGCTTGTCCGGGAAGAACTGGTAGACCGAACCGATCGCCACCTCGGCACGCTCGGCGAGGAGGGTCGTGGTCAGTCCCTCGTACCCCACCTCGTCGACGAGTTCGGCGCAGGCGTCCAGCATCCGCTGGACCCGCGCGACACTTCGACCCTGCACCGGTACGCGGCGCAGCGGCCCGGCTGTGGCGGCTGGTGTGGACACTCGCCACCCCCCTTCGACGGATGAACATATCTGCACGTCACGGGTTCGTGACTACCGGTACAACGAGCAAACCTCGATTGCGGTATTTACCTGCTACAACGTTCCTGATATGAAGTCACTTCACATTCATGTCGAGGAGTGCGCATGGCCGGTACCGCACCGCCCACCCTGGCAGCCTGGTCCAACTGGGCCGGCAACCAACGCGCCACCGCCACCGCCATCCTGCGACCCACCTCCCTCGCCGACGTCACCGAGGCCGTCCGCGCCGCCGCGACGACCGGGGACCGGATCAGGGCGGTGGGCAGCGGCCACTCCTTCACCGGCGTCGCGGTCACCGACGGACGGCGGATGGAACTGACCGACCTGGACACGGGGGTGCGCGTCGACGTCGATCGCCGACTGGTCACCGTACCGGCCGGAACCACCCTGCGCGCGCTCAACGAACTGCTCGCCGCACACGGCCTGGCACTGCCCAACCTGGGCGACATCGACGCGCAGACGATCGCCGGGGCGATCTCCACCGGCACCCACGGCACCGGCGCCGGATACGGCTGCCTGTCGACGTTCGTCGAGGCGCTCACCCTCGTCACCGGCACCGGTGAGGTGCTGCGCTGCTCCGCCGACGAACACCCCGACGTCTTCGCCGCCGCCCGGGTGTCGCTGGGCGCGCTGGGGGTGCTCGTCGAGGTGACCCTGCGCTGCGTGGACGCCTTCGTGCTCCTCGCCCACGAGCGGCCGGCGCCGCTGGAAGCCGTGCTCGGCCGGCTGCCCTCGCTGGTCGGGGAGCACGACCACGCCGAGTTCTACTGGTTCCCGTACACCGACCGGGTGCAGGTCAAGACCAACGACCGGGTGCCCGCCGACGACCGGCCGCTGCCCCGGTGGCGCGGCTGGCTGGACGACGAGTTCCTGTCCAACACCGTCTTCGCGGGGGCCTGCCGGCTCGGCCGCGCCGTGCCGGCGCTCGCCCCGGGCATCAGCGCCGTCTCCGCCCGCGCGCTCACCGAGCGCCGCTACACCGGCCGCTCCGACCAGGTCTTCTGCACCCCGCGCCGGGTCCGCTTCGTGGAGATGGAGTACGCGCTGCCACGCGACGCCCTCCGCGAGGCGCTCGACGCGCTGCGGCGGATCGTCGACGGGCTGCCGTTCAAGGTGCTCTTCCCGGTCGAGGTGCGCTTCACCGCCGCCGACGACATCTGGCTCTCCCACGGGCACGGGCGCGAGTCGGCGTACGTGGCGGTCCACCAGTTCGTCGGCATGCCGTACGAGCCGTACTTCCGGGCCTTCGAGCAGGTCGCGGCGGGACTCGGCGGCCGGCCCCACTGGGGCAAGCTGCACTGGCGCGACGCGGAGTCACTCGCGGCGGCCTACCCCCGCTGGGCGGACTTCCAGGCGCTGCGCGCCCGCCTGGACCCGCACCACCTCTTCACCAACCCCCACCTGACCCGGGTCCTGGGCTGACGCCCCGCACCCCCCGCCCGGCTCCGCCGCCCGCTCCTAACACGGGCGCGCCCCTGCGAGGGCGCGCCCCGTAACAGGATCTCTGCGGCGAGCGGCGGGTCGCTCAGTCGGTGCTGGTGGTGGCCTTCTTCGGGGCGGCCTTCTTCGCCGGGGTCTTCCTGGCGGTGGTGGCCTTGGCCGTCGTGGTCTTCCTCGCGGCCGTCGACTTGGTCGCCGCGGCCGTCTTCTTCGCCGCCGTGGCCTTCTTGGCGGGCGCCTTCTTCGCGGCGGTCTTCTTCGGCGCCGGCCCCTTCGCCCGCTTCTCGGCGAGCATCTCGGAGGCCTCCTCGATGCTCAACGCCTCCGGGGTCTGGCCGCGCCGCAGCGACGCGTTCGTCTCGCCGTCGGTCACGTACGGGCCGAAGCGGCCGTCCTTGATGACCAGCGGCTTCTCGGTCAGCGGATCGACGCCCATCTCCCGCAGGGGCGGCGCGGCGGCCCTGCGCTGGCGGGCCTTCGGGGCGGCCAGCAGGGCCAGCGCCTCGTCCAGCGTGACGGTGAACATCTTCTCTTCCGAGTCCAGCGAGCGGAACTCGTCACCGCGCTTGACGTACGGGCCGTAGCGGCCGTTGTTCGCGAGGACCTCGGCGCCGTCCGGGGCCAGGCCGACCAGCCGGGGCAGGCTGAGCAGCTTCAGCGCCTCGTCGAAGGTCAGCGAGTCCGGCGACTGCGAGCGCAGCAGCGACGACTTGCGCTCGCCGCTGGACACGTACGGGCCGAAGCGGCCCGACTTGAGCAGGATCGGCTCGCCGGTGGCCGGGTCGTCGCCGAGCTTGCGCTCGCCCCCGCCGCCGAGGAACAGCTCGTGCACCTTCTCGGGGGTCAGCTCGTCCGGCGCCAGGCCCTCGGGGATCGGCGCCCGGTCGCCCTGGCCGCCGCCCTCCTCGCCCTCGGCGGCCGGCGCCTGCTGCTCGCCCGGCACCGCCCGCTGGAGGTACGGCCCGTAGCGGCCCACCCGCACGACGACCTCGCGGCCCTCGTCGTCGGTGAACAGCGGGATGGAGTTGACGCTGCGCGCGTCGATCTCGTTGATGTTCTCGGTGACCAGCTTCTTCAACCCGCCCGAGCGGGCGATGTCCTGGTCGCCGGCGCCGTTGGCGCCGCCGAAGTAGAACGCGGTGAGGAAGTCGACGGCGGCGTGGTCACCGCCGGCGATCTCGTCCAGCTCGTTCTCCATGCTGGCGGTGAAGTCGTAGTCGATCAGGCGCGGGTAGTGCCGCTCCAGCAGGCCGATCACCGCGAACGCCAGGAAGGTCGGGATCATCGCCTGGCCGCGCTTGGTGACGTACCCGCGGTCCTGGATCGTCTGCATGATCGACGCGTACGTCGACGGGCGGCCGATGCCCAGCTCCTCGAGGGCCTTGACCAGTGACGCCTCGGTGTAGCGCGACGGCGGCTGGGTGTGGTGGCCCTGCGCGGCGAGCTCGTCGGCGGTGAGCGGCTGGTCCTTGACCAGGTTGGGCAGGCGACGCTCGGCGTCCTCGGCCTCGGCGTTCTCGTCGTCGCTGGACTCGACGTACGCCCGCAGGAAGCCCGGGTCGGTGATGGTCTTGCCGGTGGCGCCGAAGTCGGCCTCCTCCCGGGCGGAGGAGACGGCGCGGATGCGCACCGAGACGCTGGAGCCGACGGCGTCGGTCATCTGCGAGGCGATGGTGCGCCGCCAGATCAGCTCGTAGAGCTTGAACTCCTCGGCGGAGAGCTCCCTGGCCACGTCGCCCGGGGTGCGGAAGTTGTCCCCCGCCGGGCGGATCGCCTCGTGCGCCTCCTGCGCGTTCTTCACCTTGCCGGTGTAGCGGCGCGGCTCCGGCGGCACGCTGCGCTCGCCGTACAGCTCGACGATCTGCCGGCGGGCGGCCGCGATGGCGGTCTCCGACAGGTTCACCGAGTCGGTACGCATGTAGGTGATGTAGCCGTTCTCGTAGAGGCGCTGCGCGGTGCGCATCGTCTGCTGCGACGAGAACCGCAGCTTGCGGGCCGCCTCCTGCTGGAGGGTGGAGGTGATGAACGGCGCGTACGGGCGGCGGCGGTAGGGCTTCTCCTCGACCCGGGTGACGGTGAACGGCCGCCCCTCCAGGCGGGCCGCGAGGCCCCGGGCGCCGCCGGAGTCGAGGTGCACCACGCCGGCGCCGGCCTTCACCCGGCCGGTGGTCGGCTCGAAGTCCTTGCCGGTGGCGATCCGGTCGCCGTTCAGCGCGACGAGGGTGGCGTTGAAGCTGCGCGGCCCCTCGCCGGCGTCGACCACGGCCAGCGTGGCCAGGATGTCCCAGTACTCCGCCGTGCGGAAGGCCATCCGCTGCCGCTCGCGCTCCACCACGATCCGGGTCGCCACGGACTGCACCCGGCCCGCCGAGAGCTTCGGCATGACCTTCTTCCACAGCACCGGCGAGACCTCGTAGCCGTAGAGGCGGTCGAGGATGCGCCGGGCCTCCTGGGCGTCGACCAGGTCCCGGTCGATCTCGCGGGGGTTGGCCACCGCGGCCTGGATGGCCGGCTTGGTGATCTCGTGGAAGACCATCCGCTTGACCGGCACCTTGGGCTTGAGCGTCTCCACCAGGTGCCAGGCGATCGCCTCGCCCTCGCGGTCCTCGTCCGTCGCCAGGAAGATCTCGTCGACCTCCTTGGCCAGCTTCACCAGCTTGCTGATCTGCTGCTTCCGGTCGGCGGAGACCACGTAGAGGGCGTGGAAGCCGTTGTCGACGTCCACCCCGAGCCGGGCCCACGGCTCGCCCTTGTACTTGGCCGGCACGTCGGCGGCATTGCGCGGGAGGTCCCGGACGTGGCCGAAGCTGGCCTCCACGACGTATCCCGGACCGAGATAGCCCGAGATCGTCTTGGCCTTCGCCGGTGACTCGACGATGACCAGACGGGTGGTTCCAGCTTTGCTCGGCACGTCTCTCCCCGACCTCACTCCTGCTCGTAGCCACCGGCGCCCGGTTCGGGCCCACTTCCGGCCCGCCGACCCCCGGCGGCCCGGATGTCCAACGTAACGCGCCGCCCACGTTTCGGGTTTCGCGGGCGGCAAACCGTCCCGGCGGGGCGGCCTCTTTCTCCGCCGGCGGCGGGGCGTGCCGGACGGCGCCACCGTACACCGTGCGTGTGCCGCCAGGCGGGACACTGTGACGATGGCGGACCCTCGGCCGAGGCCCCACCCGGCCGTTTTCCGCGAAATTGCGCACTTGCTGTCCCGCATCGGACAGGCGCGACCGGCGCCGACGAGGCGGCGCCGACGGTCGGTCAGGAGCGGGTCGGCCAGTCCGTCGCGGGAGCGGCGGGCGGCGGGTCGCCGACCAGCTCGGCCAGGCGGGCGAGCCGCCGGCGGCCGGTGATCCGGTACGCCGGTCCGCCCTCGCCCGGCCCGAGCAGCGCCCCGGAGAGGCCCACCGCGTCGAGCGCCCCGCCGATGGGCTCCCAGCACTCCTCGTCGGCGGGGCCGAGCCGGAGCAGGAAGCCGGACGGCTCGGCGGCACCCGCCGCGGCGAGCCAGAGCCGCAACCGCCGGCCGTTGAGGTGCAGACCGGCGGGCGGTCGCTTGCCGGTGCCGCGCAGCCAGGCCATCGCGAGCGGCTTCAGCGTGCGGGCGTACGAGGTGCGCACCGCGTGCCGCCCGTCGGCGGTCGCCTCCCAGGTGGCCGCCACCCCGCGCAGCGCCAGCTCGGCGACGAGCACGTGCACCCGCCAGGCGGCGTCGACCACGACCGAGAGCCGGGCCGTGCCGCCCATCCGGACCACCTCCCCGGGGCCGGCCAGCAGCCCGGCGAGATCGGCGACGGACGGGTCCGCCGCCTCCGCGCCGAAGAAGGTCAGCTGCCGGGCGGATTCGTCGGCGTCGGCCGGCGGGGGCGGGGCGGGGCGGCGGGCGACCGGCGCGACCCGGTCCGCGGGCGCCGGGAAGAGCACCGGCAGCGCGTCGCTGCCCGACGGGTCACCGGTCCCGCTCAGCGACACTCCGGCACCTCGTCGAAGGCGCGTCTCAACTCCTCGGAGTTGAGCCGGCTGGTGTCGAGCGCGCTGGCGTCGTACTCCTTGTTCAGGGTGTCCACGGCGGCCCGGACGCCGTCGTAGAAGACGGTGGGCTGGCCGGTGCCCAGCCCGTCGATGGTGTCGCGGGCCCTGCCGTACGCGTCGCGCACCTTCGCCAGCGAGGCGCGGAAGCCCGCGGAGACCTCCGCGCCGTGCTCGGTCTCCGGGATGCCGGCCTCCTCGACCTTGCGTCGGGCGGTCTCGCTGGCCTGCTCCGCGCCGCCGAAGAGCCGCACCAGGTTCTCCTTCGCCTGCGCCGGGGTGGTCTGGGCGGTCATCTGCTGGTCGGTGCTGCTGGTCAGCTTGCTGATCTCGGCCCGCCACGGGGTGAGCGCGGAGCAGACCGACGCCGCCCACGCCTGCGGGCTGGGGCCACCGCCGCAGCCGGCCAGCGCGAGTACGAGCGTGGCCAGGACCACCGTGAGCTTTCCGGCGGCTGTCGCCCGGCACGTGCGCATGCGTTGCAGCGTACGGCCTCTGTCGAGTCCGGGCACCGGACAGGTTTGCCGGGTGGTACGGGTGGTCCCCGGCCGGCCGCGCGGGCCGACCGGGGACCGGGACAGCGGACGGATCAGGCGTTGACCGTCTCCGGCCGCTGGTCCGGGCTGCCCGCGCCCGTGCCCGAGTCGGAGTCGGACATCGCCACGCCCTTGCGCTTGCTGAACACCACCGCCGCGACGATGATCAGCGTCGCCACCACGGCGATCCCCGCCCGCAGGGCGGTGTTCCGCTCGTCGCCCACGCTCCAGGCCACCACGGCCGGCGCGATCAGCAGCGAGACCAGGTTCATCACCTTGATCAGCGGGTTGATCGCCGGGCCGGCGGTGTCCTTGAACGGGTCGCCGACGGTGTCGCCGATGACCGTGGCGGCGTGCGCCTCGGAGCCCTTGCCGCCGTACGCGCCGTCCTCGACGAGCTTCTTGGCGTTGTCCCACGCGCCGCCGGAGTTCGACAGGAAGACCGCCATCAGCGTGCCGGCACCGATGGCACCGGCCAGGTACGCCGCCAGCGCGCCCGGCCCGAGGCCGAAGCCCACCGCGATCGGCGCGAGGATGGCGAGCAGGCCGGGGGTCATCAGCTCGCGCTGCGCGTCCCGGGTGCAGATGTCGACGACCTTGCCGTACTCGGGGCGCTGGGTGCCGTCCATGATGCCGGGCAGCTCGCGGAACTGCCGGCGTACCTCCATCACGACCGCGCCCGCCGAGCGGGAGACCGCGTTGATGGCCAGGCCGGAGAAGAGGAACACCACCGCCGCGCCGATGATCAGGCCGACCAGGTTGCGCGGGTTCGCCACGTTCAGCGAGTTGAGGATCTCGGTACCGACGTCGCCCACCCCGGCGTCGGAGTACGCGGTGCGCAGCGTGTCGGTGTACGAGCCGAACAGCGCCGTCGCGGCGAGCACCGCCGTGGCGATCGCGATGCCCTTGGTGATCGCCTTGGTGGTGTTGCCGACCGCGTCCAGCTCGGTGAGCGTCCGGGCGCCGTGCTCGTCGATGTCGCCGGACATCTCCGCCACGCCCTGGGCGTTGTCGGAGATCGGGCCGAAGGTGTCCATCGCGACGATCACGCCGACCGTGGTGAGCAGGCCGGTGCCGGCCAGCGCCACGGCGAACAGCGAGAGCGTGATGGAGCTGCCGCCGAGCAGGAACGCGCCGAACACGCCGGCGCCGATCAGCAGCGCCGAGTAGACCGCCGACTCCAGGCCGACGCTGATGCCGGCGAGGATGACGGTGGCGGCGCCGGTCTGCGAGCTCTTGCCGATGTCCTGCACCGGGCGCCGGTTGGTCTCGGTGAAGTAGCCGGTCAGCGCCTGGATCGCCGCCGCCAGCACGATGCCGATGACGACCGCGCCGATGGCGACCGTCCGCGGGTTCTCGCTGACGTCGGTCAGCCCGCCCTCCAGTTCGGCGAAGGTGGCCGGCAGGTACGCGTACGTGGCGATCGCCACCAGGACCGCGGAGAGCAGCGCCGAGATGTAGAAGGCCCGGTTGATCGCGGTCAGGCCGTTGCGGTCGGAGGCGCGCAGCCGGGTGATGAAGACGCCGACGATCGCGATGAGCACGCCGATGGTGGAGACGATCAGCGGGAAGACCAGGCCCTCCTCGCCGAAGGCGGCGCGGCCGAGGATCAGCGCGGCGACCAGGGTGACCGCGTACGACTCGAAGAGGTCGGCGGCCATGCCCGCGCAGTCACCCACGTTGTCGCCGACGTTGTCGGCGATCGTGGCGGCGTTGCGCGGGTCGTCCTCGGGGATGCCCTGCTCGACCTTGCCGACCAGGTCGGCACCGACGTCGGCGGCCTTGGTGAAGATGCCGCCGCCGACCCGCATGAACATGGCGAGCAGTGCGGCGCCGAAGCCGAAGCCCTCCAGCACGGTCGGCGCGTCGCTGCGGTAGAACAGCACGACCAGCGCGGCGCCGAAGAGGCCGAGGCCGACGGTGAGGAAGCCGACCACGCCACCGGTGCGGAAGGCGATCTTCATCGCGGCCTCCCGGCCGCCCTCGCGCTCCCGGGCGGCGGCGGCGACCCGCAGGTTGGCCCGGGTGGCCAGCCACATGCCGGCGCCGCCGATGAACGCGCTGAACAGCGCGCCGACGACGAAGAAGACGGACCGGCCGATCTTCACCGCCATCTCGCTGCCGTCGGTGTCGTGCACCGGCAGCAGGAAGAGCAGCACCACGGCGACGACCACGAAGATCGCCAGGGTCCGGAACTGCCGGAGCAGGTAGGCCGAGGCGCCCTCCTGGACCGCGCCGGAGATCTCCTGCATTTTGTTGGTGCCCTTGCCGGCGGCCAGCACGGCCTTCGTCAACGCGCCCGCGAAGGCGAGTGCCACCAACGCGATGACCGCGGCGATGACGACGTACGTGACGTTGTTCCCGGTGAGGGAGATCCCGCCGCCCTCGGCGGCCAAGGTGTCGGACATCTGTGTCCTCCTGTACCGAACGCTCGCGCCGGCCGGTGGAGACGCACCGACCCGGCGCCTGGATGCGGAGTCGCAAGCGCGCGCCACCCCACCCCGCGCGGACCAGCGATGAACAACCGTTCCCGCTGGCTGCGGGATGGATCACTTGCTGACAACCCGCGTACTGTAGCCCTCCACAGTGTTGGAGGTCACACCGAGGGGGCACCGCACGCCGATGATCTTCGTCGCTGTGTTATGAGGAAAAATCTGATATAGGAGCCCATCCATGACAGAGAGGCCGCGCCCCAGCGGGACGCGGCCTCACGGCACGGGAAGCCCTCAGCGAGGGCGTCGGGAGATCAACTCAACGGCCGACGGGCCAGACCATCCGCACCTCGGTGCCGACGCCCTCCTCGACCGGGCGGACCTGGAGGTCCTCGACGAAGCCGGCCAGCAGCGCGAAGCCGACGCCGGTGGTCAGGTCGTCCTCGTCGAGCGACTCGTTGGCGAGCTGGTCGGCGTCCAGCGCGGCCAGGCCGAGGCCCGCCTCGATCGGCGCGCGGTCGACGACCCGCACCGCGTACGCCCCCGTGTCGGACATCTCGACGAGCACGGGCTCGGGCACGCCGTACTGGCGGTGCAGGGCGACCGCGCGGGTGCACGCCTCGCCGATGGCCAGCCGCACCTCGTCGAGCAACTCCTCGCGGACCCCCGCCCGCCGGGCGACCGCCACCCCGACCAGGCGCGCGGTGCGTACGTGCACCGGGGCCGGCGAGAAGGAGAGCTTGACCGTGGCCATCAGACGCCAGCGCCGGCCGGGTCGGCGCCGATCGCCGCGTCCACCGTGGGATGCAGCGGGAAGACCTGGTCGAGGGCGGTGATGCGGAAGATCTTGAGCAGCGGCTCCTTGTCGCAGACCAGCGCGAACGAACCGCCGGCCGCGCGCAGCCGCTTGAGCGCGCCGACCAGGACGCCCAGCCCCGTGGAGTCGAGGAAGTCCACCCGGCCCAGGTCGACCACGACGTGGCGGGCCCCGCCGTCGATCAGCTCGAGGAGCCGTTCCCGCAGCCGGGGCGCGGTGTAGACGTCCACCTCACCGCCGACCTCGAGCACCGTGTGCTCGCCCACGGTGCGGGTCGCCAGCGACAGCTCCATCGGTCCTCCCTCGCAAGAGCCGTAAACTCTCCTGGGCATCTAACCATCCCCGCCGGAGACCGGCTCTGCTCACCGGCGGAGGCCTCCCCTTACCCCGGCCCCCCGCTTTTCATCTCCGAACACCAGTGCGAGAGTGCAGGACGTGACCGTATCCGCAGGCGCCGGGCCCGGGCGGGCGCCGGCCGAACTGCTGGGCCGGCTGCGCGCCCGCACCGGCACCGACCCGGTCACCCACGTCGAGCGGGTGCCGGCACGGGCCGGCGAGCCCGTGCCGTGGCCGGACTGGGCACCGGAGGACCTGCGCGCGGCGTTCGCCCGGCGCGGCGTGGTCGCGCCCTGGCGGCACCAGGCGGAGGCGGCCACCCTGGCGTACGACGGCCGGCACGTGGTGGTGGCCACCGGCACCGCGTCCGGCAAGTCCCTCGCCTACCAGCTCCCCGCGCTGGCCACCCTGCTCGCCGACCCCCGGGCCACCGTGCTCTACCTGGCGCCGACGAAGGCGCTCGCCGCCGACCAGTTGCGCGCCGTCGCCGCGCTGGAACTGGAGGGGGTACGCCCCGCCTGCTACGACGGGGACACCCCGCGCGCCGAGCGGGAGTGGATCAGGCGGCACTCCCGGTTCGTGCTGACCAACCCGGACATGCTGCACCACGGCATCCTGCCCGGGCACGCCCAGTGGTCGGGTTTCCTGCGCCGGCTCACGTACGTGGTGATCGACGAGTGCCACACCTACCGGGGGGTCTTCGGCTCGCACGTCGCGCACGTGCTGCGCCGGCTGCGGCGGCAGTGCGCCCGGTTCCGGAGCGCACCCGTCTTCGTGCTGGCCTCGGCCACCTCCGGCGACCCGGCGACGGCGGCCGGGCGGCTCACCGGGCTGCCCGTCGACGCGGTCACCGAGGACACCTCGCCGCGCGGCGGGGTGACGTTCGCGCTCTGGGAGCCGCCGCTGCTGCCGCCGGACTCGGCCGCGGACCAGCAGGCGGACCTCACCCAGGTCCGCCGCTCGGCCCTGCGGGAGACCGCAGACCTGCTCGCCGACACGGTCGCCGAGGGGGTACGCACGCTCGCCTTCGTGCGCTCCCGGCGCGGCGCCGAGGTGGTCGCGGCGAACGCCCGCCGGTCCCTCGACGAGGCGGTGCCCGGACTCGGCGACCGGGTGGCCGCCTACCGGGCCGGCTACCTGCGCGAGGAGCGGCGCGAGCTGGAACGGGCGCTGCTGCACGGCGACCTGCTCGGGCTGGCCTCGACCAACGCGCTGGAGCTGGGCGTCGACCTGGTCGGCCTCGACGCGGTGCTGATCTGCGGCTACCCGGGCACCCGGGCCTCGCTGTGGCAGCAGGCCGGCCGGGCGGGGCGCTCCGGGCAGGAGGCGCTCGCCGTGCTGGTCGCCCGGGACGACCCGCTGGACACCTATCTCGTGCACCACCCCGAGGCGGTCTTCGGGCGGCCGGTGGAGGCGACCGTGCTCGACCCGGCCAACCCGTACGTGCTGGCCCCACAGCTCGCCTGCGCGGCGGCCGAGGCGCCGCTGACCGCCGACGACCTGGCACTCTTCGGCGACGGGGCGAAGGAGGCGGTGGACCAGCTGGTCGCGGCGGGAGCGCTGCGGCAGCGGCCGACCGGCTGGTACTGGCGGCACCGGGAGCGGCCCGAGGTGGACCTGCGCGGCGAGGGCGGCGCGCCGGTCTGCGTGGTGGAGGCGGCGACCGGCCGGCTGCTCGGCACCGTCGACGGCGGCTCGTCGCACTTCCTGCTCCACCCCGGCGCGGTCTACCTGCACCAGGGCGTCTCGTACGTGGTCGACTCGCTCGACCTGGCCGACGGGTGCGCACTGGTGCACCCCGAGGAGCCGGACTGGTCCACCCACGCCCGCGACGTCACCTCGCTGTCGGTGGTGTCGGTCCGCTCGTACGTGGACGCCGGCCCCGTCGGGCTCTTCCTCGGCGAGGTCGACGTGACCAGCCAGGTGGTGTCGTACCAGCGGCGGCGGATCGCCACCGGCGAGGTCATCGACACCCGCCCGCTGGACCTGCCGGCCCGGGAGCTGCGTACGGTCGCGGTCTGGTTCACCCTGTCGCCGCAGTCCCTGACGGCCGCCGGCGTGGAGCCCGCCGACGTCCCGGGCGCGCTGCACGCCGCCGAGCACGCCGCGATCGGCCTGCTGCCGCTCACCGCCACCTGCGACCGCTGGGACATCGGCGGGCTCTCCACGGCGGTGCACCCGGACACCGAGGCCCCGACGGTCTTCGTCTACGACGGGCACCCGGGCGGGGCGGGCTTCGCCGAGCGCGCGTACGGGACGGCGGCGGCCTGGCTGCGGGCCACCCGGGACGCGATCGCGGAGTGCGGCTGCGAGGCCGGCTGCCCGTCCTGCGTGCAGTCCCCGAAGTGCGGCAACGGCAACAACCCGCTCTCCAAGCCGGACGCCGTCCGGGTGCTGGAGGTGGTGCTCGCCAACCTGCCCGACGGCGTACCCGCGCCCCGCCCCGCCGGCGACCCGCTCGACGGCCCGGCCGGCGTCCCGACCGACGGCCAGTCCACCGTTCCCGCCGGGGGCGCTTCTGGCGGCGAGGTTGCGGGCGGAGCCGCGGTCCCGGGTCGTCGCGGGGTTCGTGGCGCCGCCCTACCGGGCGACCCTCCGGTTCCGGGTGAACGCCTCGCTCCGGACGACGTCGCCCCCGGCGACCCCGCGGGACCGGGTGTCTCCCCGTCCCGGCTGGCGGAGACCGGTTCGGGTGACGCTCGTGTCCCGGGTGGTGGAAACCAGGCATAGAACCCCTTCTCTCGGGGCAAGTGACGCCTTGGGAGCGCTTCCATCGGTGCTCACGGATCCCCTAGCCGTCCTTCCCGCCCGAAGGAGGAGTCGTGGCCGACACCATCGCCGAGACCGTCGACCTGCTCTACACGATCGACCAGGAGAAACTCACCCCCGACCAGCAGATCGCCCTGGGCACCGCGCTCGCCAGCCTGGCGCAGGCCGAACGCCTGGAGCAGATCAACGAGCGGCTGCGCAGCATCCACCAGGTCCTCAACGCGTGGGCGCTCAAGGCGACCGTCGACGGGGGCCGGTGAACCCGCTCCGCGCGGGGACAGGGCGACCGTCTGCGGGGGCCGGTGAACCCGCTCCGCGCGGGGACAGCAGCCCCGTGACGGGGTCGCCGGATCGCGCCGGGGCCCCGGATCGTGGCGGGTCGCCGGATCGCGACGGGGTCCCGGATCGTGGCGGGTCGCCGGACCACGGCGGTGTAACGGCCGGGTGCCCTCGCCGACGAACATCCGGCCTCGGGTGCGGTGGTTCCGGCGTCGGGGCGGGGTAACGGTGTCGGAGCGGGGTAACGGCTTCGGAGCGGCCCACCGGGGCCGGCCGGAACGAGCGGGTCCTGGTGGGCCGGGCCCGTGGCCTGCGGGAAGGCCGCGTGACCTGTCGGCGGCGGAGCGGTCGGAGCTGTGCGACACTCCGGCGACCCCTCGAAGGAGAACTCATGCAACTCGACAACCTGCAGGCCCAGCAGCAGTTCCACATCCGGCAGCGGCTCCGGATGATGGTCAACCAGTACGAGGTCCGCGCCGTCGCACCGGACGGCTCCGAAGGCGGGCTGCTGGGGTTCGCCCAGCAGAAGCGGCTCGCCTTCAAGGAGCAGGTGACGATCTACACCGACGACTCGAAGCAGCAGCCCCTGCTCGGGTTCAAGGCCCGCCAGCGCCTCGACATCGGCGCCACGTACGACGTGACCGACCACGCCGGCAACCCGATCGGCCTGTTCCGCAAGGACTTCGCCCAGTCCCTGCTGCGGTCCACCTGGCACGTCGAGCAGGCCGGCCTGCCGCAGATCACCGGCCAGGAGCGCAGCATGCCGGTGGCGCTGCTGCGCCGGTTCGTCGACTCGCTGTCCTGGCTGCCCTACCACTTCGACTTCGTCGCCGGCGGCCAGCCGGTCTTCTCCGTCATCAAGCAGTGGGGCCTGCGCGACCGGTACGTCGTCCAGATCCAGCACCCGCAGGTCGACCGCCGCCTCGTGATCGCGATGGCCGTCGCCCTCGACGCCCTCCAGGGACGCTGACCCGCCCGGGTCGGGGTGTCGACTCCCGTCGCCCCGGCCCGGCCGCGCCCGGCGCGGCGCGGGTGCGCCTGCCGCTCAACCGCGGACCGGGCCGGCGCGGGCGCTGGCCGTCGCCACCCGCGCCAGGCCGGGCAGCGGGCTGACGGCGACCTCGGCGGTCACCAGGACGTCGAGGCCGTCGAGCCGACAGGCGAGCAGCCGTCCGCCGTTCGCGGCGGCGATCTCGGCAGCCCGACCGCAGGCCGCCGGCTCGCCCAGAAGGGCCTCGCCGGCACCGGCCAGCGCGCCGAAGTCCGCCGCCACCCGGGCCTGCTGCCGGGCCGTCCGGGCCGCGCCGACGGCGGCACCGAACAGCCCGACCATGACGAACGCCAGCCCCACGGCGAGCAGGCAGACGGTCGCCCCACCACGCTCCCCCGGGTGTCCCACCGCGCTCCCGCGCACCTCCACCGTGTTGCCGCCCCGCCGGTCGGCGCCTCCGCTCCGCCCGGTCACGGTCTTGCCACCCCGGACGCCGCGCCAGCTCCGTCGTCCTCCGCAGGCTCGGTGGCCGGGGGCGCGGGCTCCGCGATCCCGGGCCCCACGACACCCGGCTCCACGGCCGCGACCGCCGCCGCGGTCACGGAGATCCGGGGCAGCCGGGAGCCGAGCGCGCGAACGGGTGCCCGGACGGTGGCGACGACCCGCTGGCCGTCGACGGTGACGGTCACCTCGGCTCCCGGCGGGGCCGCACGGCTGGCAGCGGCCACCCCGTCGGGGCCCCGGGAGGCGGCCAGCGCCGCCTCCCGGGCCGCGTGCAGGCAGCCCGCCCTCGTGCCGACGGCGTTGACCGCCGACAGCCCGGCGAGCAGGAGCAGCAGAAGCGCCGGCAGGCCGGCCGCCAGTTCGGCGGTGAAGGAACCCCGGTCACGGCCGGCCGACCGGCGCCGGTTCACTTGAGTGCCCGGTCGATGACGGCGGTCAACGCGGACTGCACGTTGCCCGAGGTCAGCACCTTCAGCAGGATCCCGGCGAAGGCGACCGCGGCCAGGGTGCCGACGGCGTACTCGGCGGTGTTCATTCCGGCGTCGCCGCGCAGGCGGGCGAGCAGTTTGCGCACGTCCTTGTCCTTTCCTCGTGGGTGGTCAGAGCACATCGCCGAGGACGGCGACGATCACCGGCACCAGGCCGGCGAGAATGAAGGCCGGCAGGAAGCAGAGCCCCAGCGGCAGGACGATCAGCACGCCGGCTCGGCGGGCGGCCGCCTCCGCGGTCGTGGACCGGTCGGCACGCAGGTCGTCGGCGAGTCGGGTCAGCGCGCCGGCCAGCGCGGCTCCGCTGTTCGCGCTGCGCAGCACGGCGGCGGTCAGCCGCTCGGCTCCCGGCACCGCCGCGAGCGGCGCCCACGCCTCCTCGGGGCCGCCGCCGAGCCGCAGCAGGCGGCCGACCTGGGCGAGCCGGTCGGCGAGTGGCCCGTCCAGCGCCCCCGCCACGGCCAGGATGGACCTGTCCACGGGTGCTCCCGCCCGCATCGCCGCCGCCAGGAGGTCGGCGGCGAGCGGGAGATCGGCCGCCTCCCGCAACCGCCGGTTCCGCACGGCCGGAGGCTCGATCCGACGGAGCAGCCGGTCGAGCAGCAGCGTCGTCGGCAGGGCCGCCACCACCCCGGGCCAGCCGCCGACGACGGCCACGGCCACGCCGCCCAGGCCCGCGGCGACGCGGATGGCGTCCGGCCGCCGACGACGACGGACGTCGTCTCTCGTGTCGTCACCGGAACCACCCCGTCGACGGGGCGAGGAGGCCGGGTGAACGCCGACCGGCGCCCTGCGCAGCGCGCGCAGCCGGCGCAGGGGCCGCCGGCCCGCCGCGAACGTCGCGGCGATCAGGGCCACCGCCGCCACGAGGCCCACGGCAAGCGCCACCCGGGGCATCAGCTCACCCGTCCCGGCGTCGCGCCGAGCCGCTCGGCCCAGAAGAGTCCCGCGACCTGGAGCGCGATGGCGACGACCGCACACGCACCGCCCACGGGGGTGTGCAGCAGCACCGCCACCGGGTCGACGCCGATGCCGTAGCCGAGCCCGATGCCGCCGATCGGCAGGGCGGCGAGCAGCAGGGCGGTGGCCCGCGC
>NZ_JBPQTK010000070.1:0-31002 GCF_051386315.1 Micromonospora sp. URMC 107 | reverse complement strand
GGGGTACGCGATGGAGGGAGGGGGTGGGCGCGTGAGTGAGGTGGTGGATCCGGCGACCGGGGAGGTCGTGGGGTTCGTGGCCGACACGTCGGTCGAGGAGGTCGATGCGGCGATCGCGCGGGCGGACGCGGCCTTCCGGCACTGGCGGGAGGTGGCGCCGGGGGAGCGGGCGCGGGTGCTGCGGCGGTTCGCGGCGGTGGTCGACGCGCACCTGGAGGAGCTGGCGCGGCTGGAGGTGCGCAACTGCGGGCACACCATCGGCAACGCGCGGTGGGAGGCGGGCAACGTCCGGGACGTGCTCGACTACTACGCGGGCGCGCCGGAGCGGTTGACCGGGCGGCAGATCCCCGTGCCGGGCGGGCTGGACGTGACGTTCCACGAGCCGCTCGGCGTGGTCGGGGTGATCGTGCCGTGGAACTTCCCGATGCCGATCGCCGCCTGGGGCTTCGCGCCGGCGCTCGCGGCCGGCAACGCCGTGGTGCTCAAGCCCGCCGAACTGACCCCGCTGACCGCGCTGCGCCTGACGGAGCTGGCGCGCGAGGCGGGCGTGCCCGACGACGTGTTCACCGTGCTGCCGGGCCGAGGGTCCGTGGTGGGGGAGCGGTTCGTCACCCACCCCGCCGTCCGCAAGGTCTGCTTCACCGGCTCCACCGAGGTGGGCACCCGGATCATGGCCGGCTGCGCCGCGCAGGTGAAGCGGCTGACCCTGGAGCTGGGCGGCAAGAGCGCCAACCTCGTCTTCGCCGACGCCGACCTGGAGCGGGCGGCGGCCACCGCACCGTACGCCGTCTTCGACAACGCCGGTCAGGACTGCTGCGCCCGGTCGCGGATCCTGGTCCAGCGGCCGGTGTACGACCGGTTCCTGGAGCTGCTCGAACCGGCGGTGCGCGCGCTGCGCGTGGAGGACCCGGCCCGGGAGAGCGCCGAGATGGGCCCGCTGATCTCCGCCGCGCAGCGCGACCGGGTGGCCGGGTACGTCGACGGGGCGACGGTCGCCTTCACCGGCTCCCGCCCCGACGGCCCGGGCTTCTGGTACGCCCCGACGGTGCTGCTCGCCGACTCGGTCGCGGACCGGCACTGGCGCGAGGAGATCTTCGGCCCGGTCGTCTCGGTGCTCCCGTTCGACGACGAGGCCGACGCGATCCGCCTCGCCAACGACACCGAGTACGGCCTGTCCGGTTCGATCTGGACCCGGGACGTGGGCCGGGCGGTGCGGGTGGCGCGGGCCGTGGAGGCGGGCAACCTCAGCGTCAACTCGCACTCCTCGGTGCGGTACTGGACGCCGTTCGGCGGGATGAAGCGTTCCGGGCTGGGCCGCGAGCTGGGCCCGGACGCGCTGCACGCCTTCACCGACGTCAAGAACGTGTTCATCGCAACGGAGGAGTGAGCAGGTGCGGGGTCGTCTTGAGGACCGGGTGGCCGTGGTCACCGGAGCGGGCAGCGGGATCGGGCTGGCCACCGTGCGGCGGTTCGCCGCCGAGGGGGCCCGGGTGGTCTGTGTGGACGTCGACCCGGAGGCGGGCGGGCGGGCCGCCGAGGAGGTCGGCGGCGAGTTCGTCGCCACGGACGTCGCCGACGAGGCGGCCGTGCGGGACCTCTTCGACGGGGTGGCCGAGCGGCACGGGCGGATCGACGTGGCGTTCAACAACGCCGGCATCTCCCCGCCGGAGGACGACTCCATCCTGACCACCGGGCTGGACGCCTGGGAGCGCGTGCTGCGGGTCAACACCACGAGCGTCTACCTCTGCTGCAAGCACGTCATCCCGCACATGCGCCGGCAGGGCCGGGGCTCGATCATCAACACCGCGTCGTTCGTGGCGCTGATGGGGGCGGCCACCTCGCAGATCGCGTACACGGCGAGCAAGGGCGGGGTGCTGGCGATGACCAGGGAGCTGGGCGTGCAGTTCGCCCGCGAGGGCATCCGCGTCAACGCGCTCTGCCCCGGCCCGGTCGCCACCCCGCTGCTGCTGGAGCTCTTCGCCGCCGACCCGGAGCGGGCCGCCCGCCGGCTGGTGCACGTGCCGATGGGGCGGTTCGGGAAGCCGGAGGAGATCGCCGCCGCGGTGGCGTTCCTGGCCAGCGACGACTCGTCCTTCATGACCGCCGCGCAGTTCGTCGTGGACGGCGGCATCACCGGCGCGTACGTCACCCCGCTGTGAGCCGGCCACTGATCGGGATCTCCGCGTACGTCGAGCCGGTCGCCTGGGGGGTGTGGCGGGACCTGCCGGCGGTGCTGGTGCCCGAGGCGTACGTCCGGGCGGTCACCGCGGCCGGGGGCCGGGCGGTGGTGCTGCCCCCGGACGACCGCGACGCGGACGTGCTGCGGCTGCTCGACGGGCTTCTCCTGGCCGGCGGCGCGGACGTCGACCCGGCCCGGTACGGCCAGCCGCCGGCGCCCCGCACCGAGAGCCGGCCGGGGCGCGACGCGGGCGAGCTGACCCTGCTCACCGCCGCGCTCGACACCGACCTGCCGGTGCTCGGCGTCTGCCGGGGGATGCAGCTGCTCGCCGTCGCCGCGGGCGGGTCGCTGCACCAGCACCTGCCGGACCTGGTGGGGCACGACCTGCACCGCCCCGCCCCGGGCGTCTACGGCGGGCACGGCGTGCGGTTCGCCCCGGGCAGCCTGGCCGCCGCGGTGATGGCCGGCGTGGGCCGGGTCAACTCCTACCACCACCAGGCGGTGGCCGACCCGGGCCGGCTGACGGTGACCGGCTGGTCCGACGACGGGGTGGTCGAGGCGGTCGAGGATCCGCGCCGGCCCTTCCTGCTCGGCGTGCAGTGGCACCCGGAGAACGAGCCCGACCCCCGACCGATCGCCGCACTGGTCCGGGCCGCCGGGGAGAACCGGGCCAATGGGGACAACCGGGCCGCCGGGAAAGGCGGGGCCACCCGGGAGAACCGGGCCGCCGGGGAAGGCTGAGCCACCCGGCCGGGCCGGACCGGCACGTCGGTGACACCTCTTCCCCCACTGCCGGGGAACGGTCGGAAGTGTCGCACATCACAGTCGCCCGCCGGGCAATGCCTGGGCGGCGCGGTATCGTCCCGTGCACGGGACTGAAATGCCGCGCTGGTGCGGATCCGGCTGACCAGCCGTCCTGTGTGGACCCGATCCCGCGACGCCGCTGTCGGAAGATGGCAGCCGGGTGAGGCGAACGTAAACAGCGCACGCCGGGCTCCATGCGTTACGTTGCTCGTCCGTCGGGGTACCAAGCGGGCACGGCCGGTTGGATCACCGGGCCGAGGCGGTGATGGCCGGAGCGGGAGGAACTATGAGCTCGGCCCAGGGGGGCGTGGACGGGGGTTGCCCGTCCGAGGCAGGCCGGGACGCCGAGTTCCCCCCGCTGCTGGCCGCCGCCTTCGCCAGCGGCGGTGAGATGGGCGAGCTGCTGCGGCGACTCGACTGGTCCGCCCACCCGCTCGGCACCCCCGACCGCTGGCCGACGACGCTCTGCGCGGCGATCGGCATGATGCTCGCCTCCAGCGCGCAGATCGTGATGTTCTGGGGCGAGGACGAGCTCGCCTTCTACAACGACGCCTACCGCCCCACCATCGGTGACAAGCACCCCGACGTGCTGGGCCGGCCGGCCCGCGAGCACTGGGCGGAGACCTGGAGCGTGCTCGGGCCGCTGCTGGCGGGTGTCCGGCGCGACAGCCGGTCGTACCGCGCGCAGGACCACCCCTTCCCGCTCGACCGCCGCGGGTTCCTGGAGGAGACGTACTTCGACGTCTCCTACGATCCGATCCTGGGCGCCGACGGCACCGTCGACGGTGTCTTCTGCATCGTCAACGAGACCACCGGTCGGGTGATCGGGGAGCGTCGGCTGCGGCTGCTGGCCGAGCTGGGCGCCGAGCTGGCCGAGGTGGACAGCAGGCCCGAGCTCGGTCGGGTCGCCGCGGCGGTGCTCGACCGGCACCGGTCGGACGTGCCGTTCGCGCTGGTGCACCTGCCCGACGACGCCGGCGACGTGGCGTTGGCCGGGTGCAGCGGCGTCGACCCCCGGGCCGTCGTCACGCCCCCACCGCCGCGGCTCGCCGAGGTCACCGCCGCCGGCGCCGCCGCCACCCTCGCCGTGGCGGACCTGCTCGCCGAGGCCCCGGCCGACGCGACCGGTCAGGCGCTGGTGCTGCCGGTCACCGCCGGGAACGAGACCGTCGGCACGCTGACGGTCGGCGTCGCCCGCCGGCTGCCGCTCACCGACGAGTACCGGGACTTCTTCGACCTGGTCGCCGCGCAGATCTCCCGGGCCGTCGGGCGGCAGCAGGCGTACGAGCAGGAACGCGCCCGCGCCGCCGAGCTGGCCGCCCTGGACCGGGCCAAGACCAACTTCTTCGCCAACGTCAGCCACGAGTTCCGCACCCCGCTGACCCTGGTGCTCGGCCCGCTGGAGGACCTGCTGGCCGACCCGGCGCTGCCCGAGGCGTACACCGACCGGCTGACCACCATGCACCGCAACGCGCTGCGGCTGCTCAAGCTGGTCAACACGGTGCTCGACTTCTCCCGGCTGGAGTCCGGGCGGCTCGCCGCCCGCTACCAGCCCACCGACCTCGCCGACTACACCGCCCGCCTGGCCAGCACGTTCCGGTCGGCCACCGAGCGGACCGGGCTGCGCCTGGTCGTGGACTGCCCGCCGCTGCCGGCGCCGGTCTTCGTGGACCGGGACATGTGGGAGAAGGTCGTCCTCAACCTGGTCTCGAACGCGGTGAAGTTCACGTTCGACGGCGAGATCCGGGTGCGGATCCGCGCGGTCGACGGGGCCGCCCGGCTGGAGGTCACCGACACCGGCGTCGGCATCGTGCCGGAGGAGCTGCCGCAGATCTTCGAGCGCTTCCACCGGGTGCCCGGCGTGCGGTCGCGCAGCCACGAGGGCACCGGGATCGGCCTGGCGCTGGTCCGCGAGCTGGTCGAGATGCACGGCGGCGAGGTGGCCGTGCGCAGCCGGGTCGACGAGGGCAGCACGTTCACGGTGACCGTTCCGTTCGGCGCCGGGCACCTGCCGGCCGAGCGGGTCGTCGACACCGGCACCCCGGCGCAGGTCGAGCTGGCGCAGGCCGACCTCTACGTCACGGAGACGGCGCTCTGGACCGGCGCCACCGGGTCGGCCGGCGGCGGGTCGAGCCGGGGGACCGGCGCGGCCGGCCGGATCCTGGTCGCCGACGACAACGCCGACCTCCGCGAGCACGTCACCCGGCTGCTCTCCCCGTCCTGGGAGGTGGTCGCGGTCACCGACGGCGTGGAGGCGCTGCGGCACGCCGTCGACGGCTCGTTCGACCTGGTACTGACCGACGTGATGATGCCCCGGCTGGACGGGTTCGGGCTGGTCGCCGCGTTGCGTGCGGATCCGCGTACCCGGCACCTGCCGGTCGTGCTGCTCTCCGCCCGGGCCGGCTCCGCCGAGGAGGTCGCCGGGCTCGCGGTCGGCGCCGACGACTACCTGACCAAGCCCTTCTCCGGCCAGGAGCTGACCGCCCGGGTGCGGGCCAACGTCGAGCTGGGCCAGCTGCGCGGCCAGATCATCCGTGGGCTGCGGGCCCTGGCCGACGCGGCGGTCGCGGTCAACACCGCCCGCTCCACGGCCGACGTGCTCCAGGTCGCCGCGCGGCACGCCCTGACCCTCGCCGAGGCCGCCCGGGTGGTGGTCTCGGCCACCGGGATGCGCTTCGAGGCCGACGGCGGCGGGCTGGCCTCGATCGAGCCGTCCTTCGTGCTGCCGCTGACCGGCACCACCGGCGAACGGCTCGGGGAACTGCGGGTATGGCGCCCGGACGGCGACGGGACCTACACCGACGAGGCCGCGCTCACCCAGCTCGCCCGGCTGGTCGGGGTGCGGCTGGAGAACGCCCAGCTCTACGAGGCCGAGCACCGCATCGCCACCACGCTCCAGCACAGCCTGCTGCCCCGGTCGCTGCCGCAGTTGCCGGGCGCCGTGGTGGCCAGCCGCTACCTGCCGGGCAGCGCGGACGTGGAGGTCGGTGGGGACTGGTACGACGTCATCGCGCTCGGCGACGACGAGCTCGTGCTGGCGATCGGCGACGTGGTCGGCAAGGGCGTGCGGGCGGCCGCGGCGATGGGCCAGCTCCGCAACGGGCTGCGGGCGTACGTCCTGGAGGGCTTCGACCCCGGTGAGTCGCTGACCCGGCTCAACCGGCTCGTCGGCACCGCCGAGGGCCGCTCCTTCGCGACCGTGTTCTGCCTGTGGTTCAGTCCCCGCACCGGCCGGCTGCGGTACGCCAGCGCCGGTCACCCGTCCCCCCTTCTGATCCGAGGAGACGACGTGGCGTTCCTGCACGACCGGGCGCTCGGGCCGCCGGTCGGGGCGATCCCCGACACGACCTACCGGACGGTCGAGGGGGCGCTGGCCCCCGGCAACCGGCTGCTGCTCTACACCGACGGGCTGATCGAGGACCGGCAGCGTGGCATCGACGCCGCGCTGGCGACGCTGCGGCACGACGCGGCCACCCCAGGCGAGCACGTGACCGATTTGATCGACGCCGTGGTGGAGCGCGTCGCCGGCCGGCCCCTGCGCGACGACGTCGCGGTGCTCGCCCTGGAGGCGGCGGAACTCAACCGGTTCGCGCTGCGGCTGCCGGCCGATCCCACCCGGCTCAGCCTGCTGCGCAAGCGGCTGGAGGACTTCCTCGTCGCGCACCGGGTCACCGAGACGGACCTGTTCGACCTGACCGTCGCGGTCTCCGAGGCGGCCGCCAACGCCATCGAGCACCCGGTCGAGCCGGCCGAGCCGACGATCAGCGTCGAGGTGACCATCTCCGACCGCACGGTGGTCGCCACGGTGCGCGACAGCGGGCGGTGGCGGGAGTCGACCGGATCGGGCTTCCGGGGCCGCGGACTGTCCCTGATCGAGGCGCTGGGGGAGCTGTCGGTGACCCGTACCGCCGAGGGGACCGAGGTGACGCTGCGCCGGCGGCTGGCGGACTGACCGCGCGGTCGGCGGTGCTTCCGGCGTGCGAAGGCGGTGGGCCGGCGGCGGGAGGGCTCAGGCCGGGCGCAGCCAGGCCTGGTCGCCCAGGCCGGAGATGTCCAGCACCCGGTGGACCTGCCGCGACGGCAGCACGGTGAGCGCGTCGGGGAGGTGCTGGGCCAGCCGGACCACGGCGTGGATCGCCGCCGAGTCGAAGAAGGTGACCGCCCGGAGGTCGAGCGTCACCCGCTCGGCCGGCTCCCGCAGCGCGGTCTGGTACATGACGTCGGCGGTGGCCATGTCGACCTCGCCGGTCACCAGGACGTGGAGATGGCCGCCGTCGATCTCCGCCTGGGCGGAGAAGACGGGAGACGCGCCACCCCCTTGATCCACGGAGCCACAATGGCACAGGGGGCCTGCCGCGGCAACAACCGCTCCGGGCGGCCGGTGGCGGCGGTCACCACCGCGCGCGGCGATAAACTCGACTCATGACCGTCCGTGCGCCGCTGACCCCAGGCACGCTCACCCCGTTGCGGCCCGTGCCCGCCCACATCGTCCGCCCGGAGTACGTGGGCAAGAAGCGTCCGCAGGAGTGGCGCGGTTCGCACGTGCAGACCCCGGAGACCATCGAGAAGATGCGGGTCGCCGGTCGGCTCGCCGCGCAGGCCACCCGGCTCGCCGGCGAGCACTGCAAGCCCGGCGTGACCACCGACGAGATCGACCGGGTCGTGCACGAGTTCCTCTGCGACCACGGCGCCTACCCGTCGACGCTGGGCTACAAGGGCTTCCCCAAGTCCTGCTGCACCAGCCTCAACGAGGTGATCTGCCACGGCATCCCCGACTCCACCGTGCTCGTGGACGGCGACATCATCAACGTCGACGTCACCGCGTACCTCGACGGCGTGCACGGCGACACGGACGCCACCTTCTGCGTGGGCGAGGTCAGCGAGGAGGCCCGGCTGCTGGTCGAGCGGACCCACGAGGCGATGATGCGCGGCATCCGCGCGGTCGCCCCGGGCCGCCAGATCAACGTGATCGGCCGGGTCATCGAGTCGTACGCGAAGCGCTTCGGCTACGGCGTCGTGCGCGACTTCACCGGCCACGGCATCGGCGAGGCCTTCCACAGTGGGCTGTACGTGCCGCACTACGACAGCCCCCGCCCCACGGACGTGATGGAGCCGGGGATGACCTTCACCATCGAGCCGATGATCACCCTCGGCACCCACCAGTACGACATGTGGGACGACGGCTGGACCGTGGTGACGAAGGACCGCAGGTGGACGGCCCAGTTCGAGCACACCATCGTGGTGACGGAGGACGGTCACGAGATCCTCACGCTGCCGTGACGGACACCCCGGCGGCACTGCGTGAGGCGCACCACGCGGACGTCTCGGGCGGCTGGCTGCGCCCCGCCGTCTTCGGGGCGATGGACGGGCTGGTCACCAACATCGCCCTGATCGCCGGCGTGGCGGGCGGCGGGGTGTCGCCCCGCAACGTCGTGCTCACCGGCGTGGCCGGCCTGGTGGCCGGCGCCATCTCGATGGGGCTGGGGGAGTACACCAGCGTCCGCTCGGCCAACGAGCAGGTCGCCGCCGAGGTCGCCAAGGAGCGCCGCGAGCTGGAGCGGCACCCCGAGGCCGAGGCACGCGAGCTGGCCCAGGCGTGGGTCGCCCGGGGGCTCCCGCACGACCTCGCCATGGAGGTCGCCCAGGCCGTCCGGCGCAACCCGCAGGAGGCGCTGCGGGTGCACGTGCGGGAGGAACTCGGCGTCGACCCGGACGAGCAGCCCAGCCCCTGGGCGGCCGCGATCTCGTCGTTCGTGTTCTTCTCGATCGGGGCGCTGGTGCCGCTGCTGACCTACCTGTTCGGCGCGACGAGCCTGTGGCTGGCGCTCGCCGTCGGCGGGCTCGGGCTCTTCGTGGCCGGGGCGGTGGTCGCCCGGTTCACCGCCCGGCCCTGGTGGTCCGGTGGTCTGCGTCAGCTCCTGCTCGGCGCGGCGGCGGCCGGTGCCACGTACCTCATCGGCGCCCTCATCGGCGTCCAGGGCGGCCTCGGCTGACGGTCAGCCGTCGAGCAGGTCGTCGACCGTGCCGTCGACGGGGCGACCCCGGGCCGCCAGCTCGTCGGCCTGGCGGGCCAGGACGGCGCCCACCTCGGTCATGTCCGCGCCCGCCAGGCCCGTCCGGCGCACCGCGTCGCCCGGGTCGCGGAAGTAGGTGCGGCTGAGCAGCCCGTTGACCGTCGCCGCCGCCAGCCGCGCCTCGCCGAGCATCAGCAGCGCCTGGTCGGTCTCGTACCACTCGGCCAGCCGGGCGGCCCGGGCGTGCGCCGCGCCGCCCCGGTACCAGGCCCGGCGGGCCGCCGTGCTGAACTCGGCCGGCCGGGCCCGGGCCAGCCGACCGAGGTGCTCGTCGCGGAGCGTGCGCAGCCAGCCGGTCGGGTCGTGCAGCGCCCGGGTGCTGACGTAGCGGTCGGCGGTCAACGGCCAGAGCGGGGAGATCACCCGGGCCTGGCGCAGGTAGTCGTCCGCGCCGGCCACGGTCAGGTCGACCAGCACGCCGTCGACCCGCCGGGTCGCCGGGGACGGCCCGCCGCCGGGCCGGTACGTCACCACCAGCAGCCCGACCTCGCCGTTGCCGCCGCCGTCGTCGTCGCCGTGGGCGAGCGGGCCGTGCACCGCGACCGCCAGCACGTCGGCCGGGAACCGGCGGCGCACGGCGTCGGCGACGCGCTCGGCCACCGCCCAGCGTGGATCGTCGCAGTGGGGTCCGCCGTCGGCGCCGGTCACCGCACCACCCTATTCGCGGGCGGTCGGCCCGCCCGGCACGCCGCGCCCGGTGGGCACCAGCCGGAAGACGAGGATCTCCCGGCCGCCGGCCCGCCGCGCGTACGCCCGGTAGGCGGGCCACTCGGTGACCAGCAGCGCCCAGAGGCGGTCCCGTTCGGCGCCGGTGGCGACCTGCGCGCGCACCGGGACGCGGCGGCCCTTGACGGCCACCTCGGCGGCGGGGTCGGCGCGCAGGTTCATCGCCCAGCCGGGCTGGTGGGCCTGGCCGAAGTTGGAGCCGACCACCACGTACGCGTCGCCGTCGGGCACGTAGAGCAGCGGGTTGCTGCGCGGCTTGCCGGAGCGGCGGCCGGTGGTCGTGATGACCAGCGACGGGATGAGCCCGAGCGCGACCACGCGCCCACGGGTGAGTCGCCCCACCAACCGGTCGGCGGGGACGAGCAGGCGGACGGCGGCGCCGAACCAGCGGTGGTGACCGACACGGCGGGTGAGGGCTCCCAGTACGGGCACGGCGACCAGTGTGCCCGCTCGCGGCCCGTCAGTCGAGACGTCGCTCGACCGGCAGCCGGGACCGGGTGAAGAGGCCCGCGCCGAGCATCGCGACCAGCGGCACCACCACCAGGACGCCCAGCGTGGTCCACGGGACCACCACGGGGTACGGCTCCGCGACCGGCCACAGGCCGGCGTACCGGCGGTTGAGGGCGGTCAGGATGATCGTCGCGGAGCCGAGGCCGGCGACGATGCCGAGCACGGAGCCCAGCACGGCGATCACCCCGGACTGGCAGAGCGAGAGCAGCCGGCGCAGCCCCGGGCCGGCGCCGACCGCCGCGAGGGTGGACAGGTCCGCCCGCCCCTCGGCCGCGGCCAGCCCGGTGGCGATGCCGGCGGCGCCCACGGTCACCACCCCGGCCGCGGCGGCCAGCAGGAGCAGCAGCGGCCGTCCCGTGTCCGCCAGGGCACCCCGCTCGATCTCCACCTGCGCGCCGAGCGGGCGCACGGCGGCGACGAACCGGTCCTGCCGGTCCTCGTCGGGCACGCCGTCGGCGGTGATCGCCCAGCCGAGCGGGCGGACGGTCAGCCCGAGCCGCTCGGCGGCCGGCCGGGAGAGCAGCAGCCGGTGCGCGCCCAGCCCGGTGGGCAGCGGATACCCGGCGACGGTGGTGGTGGCCGGGGTGTCCGGCCGGGCCTGCCCCGGGCGGGTCACCCTGACCTCGACCCGCCCGTCCACCACGTAGCGCGGATCGGTCACCACCGCGCCGCCGGCCCGCAGCACGGCGGTGGCCGCGGCGACGTCGGCGGGGGCGGCGCCGGTGAGCACCGGCAGCGCCGTGCCGTCGTCGACCACCACGTGGAAGTACCCGCCGAGGTGCTCCTCCGGTCCCGCGCAGCGGGCGTCCGCGCGGGCCTGCCGCTGCTGTGCCGGGCTCAGCCGGTCGCCGGGCATCCACGGGCAGGCGCGCTCGGCCGGCAACACCGGCGAGACCACGCACGACTCGGTCTCCTGGCCGCACCCGGGCTCCGCGAGCGGTGCCACGGCCCGTACCCCCAGGTGGGCGCGGGCCGCCTCGGCGACCCGGGGCAGGGCGGGCGGCTCGTTCGGGCCGTGGCTGGTCACCAGCACGGTGCCGGACGGCAGGGCGGGCCGGTACATCGTGGCCGACCTGGCGTCGTCGCTGGCCAGGTACACGCCGATGGCGACGCTCCCGGCGACGGCCGCCATCACGGCGGAGATCGCGGGCGCGGTGGACGACCGGTTGCGGCTGGCGTCGCGCAGGGCGATCCGGGGCGCCAGCGGCAGCGACCGCCCGAGTCGGGCGAGCAGGCCGACCAGCGTCGGGGTGGCGAAGACCAGCCCCAGTTCGCCGAGGACCAGGCCGGCGAGGATCACCGCCGGCGCCGTTCGGGCCGCCCCCGCCGCGGCCACCGCCGCCCCGCCGACGGCCAGGGCCACTCCCGCCGTGAGCCAGCGCCGCCGGTGCGCGGGCGGGGTGCGCCGGCCGGCCAGCCCCGCCACCACGTCCTGCCGGGCGGCCGTCCAGGCCGGGGCCAGCGCGGCCAGGACCCCGGCCAGCACCGCGACGGCCGCGATCGCCGCGAGGGCCTCCGGCCAGCAGCGGTACGCGCCGAAGCGCGCGCCGTAGAGGTGCTGCTCCACCAGCGGACGGCCGGCGAACGCGGCGGCGACGCCCAGCGTGACCCCGACGGCGGCGCCGAGGGCGCCCAGCACCACGCCGTCGGCCAGCACGATCCGGCGCAGGTGGGCGTCGTCCCCGCCGGCCACCGCCACCAGCGCGAGGTCCCGCCGTCGCCGCCGTACGCCGACCGCGAACGCCGGCCCGACGAGCAGCACCACCTCCAGCAGCCCCAGCCCGCCGACGAGCACGGAGACGCTCATCCCCTCCACGTCCATCGAGGAAAAGCTGCCCGGTGCGAACGTGACGGTGTCCGACGCCGGGGCGGGGGTGCGGGCGTGGACCCGGATGCCGTGCCCGTTGAGCCGGCGGAACAGTCCCTCGTCGACGGCACCGGGCAGGTCGACCAGCCAGCTCGTGTCCGGCTCGGTCTCCATCCGCCCTTCCGACGGGTGCAGCGTCACCAGCGCGCCCAGGTCGTCGGGGTACTCGGCCACCCCGACCACCCGCCAGGAGCGGGCGCCGTCGCCGGAGGTGACGGCGCCGCCGAGGCGGACGTCGAGGCGGCGCAGGGCCGCCGGGCTGACCGCGATCTCGTCCGGCCCGGCCGGCGCCCGCCCCGAGTGGAACCGGACCAGCCCCCGCCCGAGCGGGTCGGCGAGGTCCACGGCGCGTCCCGCGACCGTGTCGTCGATCCGCTCGCCGACCCGGGCGTCGAACGGCACCCAGCGGCGCAGCGGGACCACCCGACTCCCGGCCGGCAGCAGGGCGGTCACCTGCTCGGCGGTGACGACCCCGGCCGGGGGCGCGTCCTCCCGGTCGGCCTGCCAGGCGTCGCCCCAGGCGCTCTGCACGATCGGGTGCCGCGCCACCCAGCTCAGCTCCGCGTCGGCCGCGCCGAGCTGGCGGTCGGTCCGCTCGGCGGGAGTCAGCTCGGACATCCGCCAGCTCACCGCGGTGAAGGTCAGCGCCAGCACCGGCAGCGTGATCATCGCCAGCACCAGCGCCGTACGCCCGCGGGCCCGCCGGGCCTCCCGCCGGGCGATCCGCAGCGCGGCCCACCAGGAGCCGGTCGCCCGGGCGAGTCGACCGCTCCGGCCCGGGCTCACCGACCGCTGCCGCTCAACAGCTGCTCCACGCTGCCCAGCGGGGCCGTCGTGTCGACCAGCACCCCGTCGCGCAGGAAGACCACCCGGTCGGCCCACGCGGCGTGCCGCGCCTCGTGGGTCACCAGCACGGCGGCGGCCCCGGCGTCGACCCGCCGGCGCAGCAGGTGCAGCACCGCCTCGCCGGTCTGCGAGTCCAGCGCGCCGGTCGGTTCGTCGGCGAGCACCAGCCGGCGCTCGCCGACGAGTGCGCGGGCGATCGCCACCCGCTGCTGCTGCCCGCCCGAGAGCTGGTCGGGGAACCGGTCGCCCAGCTCGGTCAGGCCCACCTCGGCCAGCGCCTCCAGCGCCAGCCGGCGGGCCCGCCGCACGCCCGTCCCGTCGAGTTCGAGGGGGAGGGCGACGTTCTCCACGGCGCTGAGGCTGCCGAGCAGGTTGAGGTCCTGGAAGACGTAGCCGATCCGGCGGCGCCGCACCTGGGCCAGCCGCCGCCGGTCCAGCGCGCCGAGCGGCTGTCCCTCCACGTGGACCTCGCCCGCGGTCGGGCCGTCCAACCCGCCGGCCAGGGCGAGCAGGGTCGACTTGCCCGAGCCGGACGGTCCCATCACGGCGACGAGTTCCCCCGCGTGGACGGCGAGGCTCACCCCGCGCAGCGCGTGCACGGCCGCCGCGCCGGCGCCGTGGGTGCGATGCACGTCACGCACGTCGAGCACGGGCGTGGTCGGGCCCCCGCCCGCCGGCCCGTTCCCCGTGCTCACCGTCGCGCCTCCTCGTCCGCCCGGTCCACCGCCTCGGCGGGCGTCGGCGGGACGCGGCCGGGCTCCGCCGGACGGTAGCGCACGAGGCTGGTCTCGCAGTGGTCCAGCCAGCGCACCTCGGCCTCGGCCTGGAAGACCATGGCGTCGAGCACCAGCCGCCACGGCAGGTCCTCGGGGCGGTCGCTGGCGTACTTCAACCGGGTCAACTCCTGCAACGCCCGCATGGTCGCGCTGCGTTGGGTCTGCACCACCGACCGGACGTCCACCCCGGGGGTGGTCAGCGCGAGGGCCAGCTTGATCGCCAGCTCGTCCCGGGGCCGGTCGTTGCGACTGATCGGGGTGGCGAACCACAGGGCCAGGTCCGCCCGCCCGGCGTCGGTGATCTCGTACGGGCGCTGCCCCGCCTCGCTCTCGGGCAGCGACCGGACCAGCCCGTCCCGCTCCAGGCGGGACAGGGTGGTGTAGACCTGCCCGATGTTCAGCGGCCAGGTCGAGCCGGTCGACTCCTCGAACGCGGCGCGGAGCTGGTAGCCGTACATCTGGCCGCGTTCGAGCAGGGCGAGCAGCCCGTGACGGATGGACATGGCAACGGAGTATGCATACCTGGTATGCGACCCGCAACCGGAGCGGGGTCGGCGGGCCGACCGGTCAGGCGGGTCGGCCGGGGAACGGCACCGTCAGCGGGGTGATCCCGGCCGCCCGCCGCCAGCGGGTGGCCCGCAGGGCGTACTCGACCAGGGCGGCCAGGGCCCGGTCCCGGTCGGCGCCGGTGGTGGCCGGCACCGCCGCCCGCCAGAACGCGGCCGTGCGCTCCTCCACCTCGACGGCCAGCCGCAGCGCGCTCGCCTGGTCGGTGACCGGGAACGGCAGCGTGTAGCCGGCCCGGTCCGGCGGGACGCTCCCGCCACCTGCGCTCAGCCGCACGATCAGGTCGTCGCGGCGGCGCCGGTGCGCGCCCTCGGCCTCCCGCGCGGCGGTCCGGGCGGCGCCGCTGAGGCGTACCCCGATGGGCCCGTACGCCCAGATCGCGGCGTACTCGGCGGCGAGCGCCGCGGCGAGCGCCCCGGCCGGCCCGGACGGTGTCGGTGCGGTCACTTCAGCGCCTCCACGTGCGTGGCCCGGGCGGCGGCGATCGAGGCGAGCAGCGCGGCCCGCTCGGCCGGCGCCGCCGCGCAGGCCCTGGTCGCGGCCTCGCGGCCGGCGCGTTCGCCCTCGCGCAGCGCGGCCCGCGCCGCCGCCGGGTCGCCCGGCGCGGCGGGCGTGGCCGTGGCGGAGCCCGAGGGTGGCGCGACGCCGATGACCCGGGCCAGTTCGGCCGCGTGCGCGCGGTGCGCCTCGGCGATCGGGGTGAGCAGGTTGGCGAGCGTGGGGTGCGCGGCGGCGGCGGCCTGGTGCCCGGCGGCGAGCCGGAGCGACTCGTCGAGCAGCGGCGTGAGCGGGTCGGGCCCGGGGGTGGGGTCGTCGTCGCGGTCGAGGAGACCGCAGCCGGTCAGCGGCGTGGCCGCCCCGCCGAGCGCCAGGAGCGCCCCGGCGCGCAGCACGTTTCGCCGGGAATGCCCGGTTGTTTCGCCGCGTCGTGTCGTTCTGCCCGTCGCCACCGGACAAGTCAACACCATCACCGGCCGTACGTGGGTCACCGGCGTCGGTGCGCCGCCCGGCCCGGCGCCCGGCAGGCGCGTTACGCTCTGCGCAGCCACCGGCGCGTCAGCTCCGGTGGCGTGCCGGCATGGCGGCCGACCGGGTGCCGTCGATCAGCAGGAGGGTGCGGAGATGACGCAGCGTGGCCGTGCCACGAGGTCGACGGGTCCGGCGGGGAGGCCCCGACGCGCCGACGCCCCACGGGGCGGGGAGCGTGCCGGCGGCCCGCGCGGCGACCTCGCCGCCCGGCGGGCCCGGCTGCGTGAGGTGATCGAGCCGGTGGTCACCGCCGCCGGCTACGACCTCGAGGAGCTCTCCGTCTCCCGCGCCGGCCGGCGGCACGTGGTGCGGGTGATCGTGGACGCCGACGGCGGGATCAGGCTGGATGCCGTCGCCGAGGTCTCCCGGGCCGTCTCCGCGGCCCTCGACGCGGCCGAGGAGGCCGGGGGCGACATCGTCGCCGGGGAGTACCAGCTGGAGGTCAGCTCCCCCGGCGTGGACCGGCCGCTCACCCTGCCCCGGCACTGGCGGCGGAACGTCGGCCGGCTGGTGAAGGTGACCGCCCGCGGCGCGGGCGCCCTGCCCGCCGAGCAGCCCGCCGGCGACCGGCAGGTCACCGGCCGGGTGGTGGAGGCCGACGACGAGCGCGTGGTGCTGGAGACCGACGCCGGCCGCGCCACCTGGACGTACGCAGAGCTCGGCCCCGGCCGGGTGCAGGTCGAGTTCCACCGCCTCGAGGAGATCGACGAGACGGACGAACCCGACGACATGGACGACACCGACGACGACTTCGACGACGAAGATGATGTGGAGGACGAGGAGAGGTGAACATCGACCTCGCGGCGCTGCGCGCACTCGAGCGCGAGCGGGAGATCCCGTTCGACACGATCCTCGCGGCGATCGAGACCGCGCTGCTGACCGCGTACCGGCACACCGAGGGGGCGGAGTCGCACGCCCGGGTGGAGATCGACCGCAAGTCCGGCGCGGCCCTGGTCTACGCCCAGGAGCTGGACGACGACGGCACCGTGGTGCGGGAGTGGGACGACACCCCGCACGACTTCGGCCGGATCGCCGCCATGACCGCCAAGCAGGTGATCCTCCAGCGGCTGCGGGAGGCCACCGACGAGGTGCACTTCGGCGAGTACGTGGGCCGCGACGGTGACCTGGTCACCGGCGTCGTGCAGGCCCACGAGGCGCGCAGCGAGAAGGGCATCGTCAGCGTCGACCTCGGCAAGCTGGAGGGCGTCCTGCCCCAGTCCGAGCAGGTGCCCGGCGAGCGCTACGCGCACGGCGAGCGGATCCGCTGCGTGGTGGTGCACGTGGCCAAGGGGATGCGCGGGCCGCAGATCACCCTCTCCCGGTCCCACCCGGCGCTGGTCAAGAAGCTCTTCGCGCTCGAGGTGCCGGAGATCGCCGACGGCACGGTGGAGATCGGCGCGATCGCACGTGAGGCGGGTCACCGTACGAAGATCGCGGTCCGCTCCACCACCCAGGGCGTGAACGCCAAGGGCGCCTGCATCGGGCCGATGGGGCAGCGGGTCCGCGCGGTGATGAGCGAGCTGCACGGCGAGAAGATCGACATCATCGACTGGTCGGACGACCCGGCGACGTTCGTCGGCAACGCCCTGTCGCCGGCCAAGGCCCTGCGGGTCGAGGTGGTCGACCTCGCCAGCCGCACCGCCAGGGTCACCGTGCCGGACTTCCAGCTCTCCCTCGCCATCGGCCGGGAGGGGCAGAACGCCCGACTTGCTGCCCGGTTGACCGGTTGGCGGATCGACATCCGGTCCGACGCCGAGCAGTCCGGCCCCGCCGGCCGGGGCGGGGCTGATCACGTCCCGGAGCCGGGCGGCGCGATCTCGGGCGCCTAGGGGTAGACTTTCTCCAGTGGTACGACGCGCGCTGCCGGAGCGCACCTGTGTGGGTTGCCGGCGACGTGCGCCGGCCAGCGAATTGCTGCGGATCGTCGCGGTCGGCGACGAGGCTGGTCACAGCCTTCGGCCCGATCCGGCCCGCAGGCTGCCGGGTCGGGGAGCGAACATGCACCCGGATCCGGCCTGCTTCGCGCAAGCGGTGCGGCGACGCGCTTTCGGGCGTGCGTTGCGCATCACCGGGGTCCCCGACCATGGTGAGCTCGCGGAGCACGTCGATGCGCCAACCACTACGTCCGGTCAGCCCGACCGGGCGAGGGTCGCTAGCAGGGTAGGACGACCGACATGAGCACACGATGAAGTCCCTGAAATGACCAGGCTTCAAGTGCACGAGTGAGGTCGCTGCGGGTGCTGCCCGCACGACCTCGGAGTGAGGAGTGCAGTGGCAGGTAAGGCCCGCGTACACGAGCTTGCAAAAGAGCTCGGGGTCGAAAGCAAGACCGTTCTCGCCAAGCTCAAGGAGATGGGCGAGTTCGTGAAGTCCGCGTCCAGCACCGTCGAGGCGCCCGTCGCCCGACGGCTGCGCAGCGCGTTCGTCGCCTCCGCCGGCTCGCCGGCACCGGCCGCCCCACCGGCGGCCGCCCCGGCGCCGACCCCGACCCCGACGCCCTCTCCGGCCCCCGGTGGGCCCCGGGTCTCGGCCAAGCCGATGCCGCCCCGGCGGCCGGCCGCGCCGACGCCCGGTCCGAAGCCCAAGGGCCCGGTGCCCGGTCCGCCGCAGCCCGCGGCCCCGGTCGCCAAGCCGGCGAGTGCCCACGACATCGAGGTGGCGGCCGCCGAGGCGCGTGCCGCCGCGCTGAAGGCCGAGCAGGAGGCCGCGGTCAAGGCCGCCCAGGCCGCTCGGCAGCAGCAGCGTGAGAACGTCCGCCGGGAGCCCCCGGCGGACGGTGGCAACCGTCCCGGTCCCCGACCGGGTCCGGGTGCCATGCCGCCCCGCCCGGGTTCCCCGGCCGCCGGTCGTCCCGGCGCGCCGACGCCGGGCCCGGGTGGTCGTCCGGGCGGGCGTCCGCCGGCGCGCGGCGCCGGTAACAACCCGTTCGGCATCCAGGGCAGCCAGCAGCAGCAGCGGCCCCCGGCCGCCGGTGCTGGTGGTCCCCGGCCCAGCCCGGCCGGCATGCCGCCGCGCCCCAGCCCGGCCTCCATGCCGCCCCGTCCGAGCCCGGCCTCCATGCCGAGCCAGCGTCCCGCTACCGGTCGCCCCGGCCCCGGTGGCGCCGGTCGCGGTCCCGGTGGCGGCGCGGGTCGTCCCGGTGGCGGCGGCGGTGGCGGTGGCTTCCGCGGCGGTCCCGGTGGCGGCGGCGGTGGCGGTGGCTTCCGCGGCGGTCCCGGTGGCGGCGCCGGCGGTGGCGGTGGCTACCGTGGCGGCCCCGGTGGCGGCGGCGGCGCTCCGGGCGGCGGTTTCCGTCCGGGTGCCCCGGCCGGCGGCGGTGGTCGTCCGGGCGGTGGCGGTCGTGGTCGTGGCGGCGGCGCCGCGGGTGCCTTCGGGCGTCCGGGTGGCCGGCCGACGCGTGGCCGCAAGTCCAAGAAGCAGCGCAGACAGGAGTTCGACAACCTGTCGGCTCCGACCATGAGCTCGGGTGCCCCCCGGGGTCAGGGTCAGGTCGTCAGGCTCTCCCGTGGCGCCTCGCTGTCGGACTTCGCCGACAGGATCAACGCCAACCCGGGTTCGCTGGTCCAGGAGATGTTCAACCTGGGCGAGATGGTCACGGCGACCCAGTCGTGCTCCGACGAGACCCTGCTGCTGCTGGGTGAGCACCTCGGCTTCGACGTGCAGATCGTCAGCCCGGAGGACGAGGACCGCGAGCTGCTCGCGCAGTTCAACATCGACCTCGACGCCGAGATCGCGGAGGACCGCCTGGTCAGCCGTGCGCCGGTCGTGACCGTCATGGGTCACGTCGACCACGGTAAGACCAAGCTGCTCGACGCGATCCGCAAGGCGAACGTCGTGGCCGGCGAGGCGGGTGGCATCACCCAGCACATCGGTGCCTACCAGGTCCACGTGCCGCACGAGGGCGAGGACCGCGCGGTGACCTTCATCGACACCCCGGGTCACGAGGCGTTCACCGCCATGCGTGCCCGTGGTGCCCAGGTCACCGACATCGTGGTGCTGGTCGTCGCGGCCGACGACGGCGTCATGCCGCAGACGATCGAGGCGTTGAACCACGCCAAGGCGGCCGACGTGCCGATCGTGGTGGCGGTCAACAAGGTCGACAAGCCCGAGGCGAACCCGGACAAGGTCCGCCAGCAGCTGACCGAGTACGGCCTGGTCGCCGAGGAGTACGGCGGCGACACCATGTTCGTCAACGTGGCGGCGAAGCCGGGCATCGGCATCGACGAGCTGCTCGAGGCGGTCCTGCTGACCGCCGACGCGTCGCTGGAGCTGACCGCTCCGATCGACGGGCCGGCGCAGGGTGTGGCCATCGAGGCGCACCTGGACAAGGGCCGCGGTGCGGTGGCGACGGTGCTGGTGCAGAAGGGCACCCTGCGGGCGGGCGACTCCATCGTCGCCGGTGGGGCGCACGGCCGGGTCCGGGCGATGCTCGACGAGAACGGCAACCAGGTCGCCGAGGCGGGTCCGGCGCGTCCGGTGCTGGTCCTCGGTCTGACCGCGGTGCCGGGTGCCGGTGACACGTTCCTCGCCGCGGCGGACGACCGCACGGTGCGGCAGATCGCCGAGCAGCGGCAGGCACGGCGGCGGGCGGCGTCCTTCGCCAACTCCCGCGGCCGGGCGACTCTCGAGACGCTCATGGAGCAGCTCAAGGAGGGCGAGAAGACCTCGCTCAACCTGGTGCTCAAGGGCGACGTCTCCGGTTCCGTGGAGGCCCTCGAGGACGCGCTGTTCAACCTCGACATCCCGGAGGAGGTCCAGCTCAGGATCATCCACCGGGGCGTGGGTGCGATCACCGAGAGCGACGTCATGCTCGCGAGCGCCTCGTCCGAGCCGGTCACGATCATCGGCTTCAACGTGCGGGCCGCCAACAAGGTCCGCGAGATCGCCGACCGCGAGGCTGTGGAGATCCGGTACTACACCGTGATCTACCAGGCCATCGAGGAGATCGAGGCGGCGCTCAAGGGCCTGCTCAAGCCGGAGTACGAGGAGGTCGCGCTGGGCACCGCGGAGATCCGCGACGTCTTCCGCTCGTCCAAGATCGGCAACATCTCCGGCTGCATCGTCCGGTCGGGCATCATCCGGCGCAACGCCAAGGCTCGCCTGCTGCGGGACGGGGCGGTGGTGGCGGACAACCTCACCGTCAGCTCGCTCAAGCGGTTCAAGGACGACGCCACGGAGGTGCGCGAGGGCTTCGAGTGTGGTCTGACCCTGGGCGGTTACAACAACGTCCAGGTCGGCGACATCATCGAGACCTTCGAGATGCGGGAGAAGGTTCGCGCCTGATCCGCTGAACCACTGATCGGGGGGTTTACGCCGAAAGGCGTAAACCCCTTGATCATGTGGGGGTCAGTGCGGGTATCGTCCGGGGCGATGTTCACCGGAACCGCGGTCTTCGACCTGCTGCTGCCGGGCGACTCCCGGTCGCTCAAGGCCAAGAGATCATACGTACGGCCGATCGTCGCGGCGTTGCGCCGCTTCGAGGTCTCGGCCGCCGAAGTGGGAGCGCTCGACCTGCACGGTCGGGCCGAGATAGCCGTGGCCGTGGTGGCCGCCGAGGCGTCGCACGTCCGCGAGGTGCTGGACTCCTGCGAGCGCCTGGTGGCCGGCCGGCCGGAGACCGAGTTGCTCTCGGTGCGCCGGCGGCTGTACGGCGAAGAGGACTGACCCGGCGGCGCCCGTCCGCCGGAGGCCGGTACGCAGCCGGCGCCGCGCGACGCGGGTGGCCGCGCGGGTAGTGTTCGAGTTTGTTGGGCCGTCGGCTCCGGGGCGCTCCGCGTCGCCCGGACGGCGGTCGGGAGCGGGACGCCGTGGAGGTGGCGAAGATGTCGGATCCGGCCAAGGTACGCCGGCACGCGGAGCGGGTGCGTGAACTGGTCGCGTCGGTGGTGCGCAGCCAGATCAAGGACCCCCGGCTCGGCATGATCACGATCACCGACGCCCGGATCACCGCCGACCTGCGCGACGCCACCGTCTTCTACACGGTGCTCGGCGACGCGGCGGCCCAGGCGGGCACGGCGGCGGCGCTGGAGAGCGCCAAGGGCATGCTGCGCAGCACCGTCGGCAAGGCGCTCGGGCTGCGGCACTCGCCGACGCTGACCTTCGTCCTGGACGACGTGCAGGACCAGGTCAAGCACATCGACGACCTGCTCGCCCAGGCCCGCAACGCCGACGCCGAGGTGCAGCGCCTCGCCGCCCGGGCCGAGTACGCGGGCGAGCCGCAGCCGTACCGGCTGGACGAGGACGAGGACGGCGAGGCGCGCGACGAGGACGGCGACGAGGACGAGGACGAGACCCCGCCCCGGGGCGGGGACCCGCGGTGACGCAGCCCTCCGGCGGACCGGCCGGTGGCGCCCTCGCCGAGGCGACGCCACCGGCCGACTCCGGCCCGACCGAGGCGGAGTGGGCCGCCGGCGTCGCGGCCGTGCGGGACCTGCCGCCGGACGGGCGGGTGCTGCTGATCTGCCACGTCAACCCGGACGGGGACGCGCTGGGCAGCATGCTCGGCTTCGGGCTCGGGCTGCGTCGGCTGGGTGTGCGGCGGATGCAGGCGACCTTCCCCGGCCCGCCGGAGGTGCCGGAGCCGTTCCGGGGCCTGCCCGGGCTCGACCTGCTGGTGCCGGCGGCCGAGGCATACCCGGACCCGGACCTGGTCATCTGCTTCGACGCGGCCAGCGAGTCGCGGCTCGGCGAGCTGGTCGACCGGCTGGAGACCGCCGGCGCCGCGCTGGTGCTCGATCACCACGCGTCGAACACCCGCTTCGGCCGGACCAACCTGGTGGACCCGCACGCGGCGGCCACCTCGGTGGTCGCCGAAGGGTTGCTCGCCCGGCTCGGTGTCCCGCTGGACGCCGGGATCGCGGAGTGCCTCTACGTCGCCCTGAGCACCGACACCGGCTCGTTCCGGTTCGAGGCGACCACCCCGGCGGTGCACCAGTTGGCGGCCCGCCTGCTGGCGACCGGCATCCGGCCCGGTGACATCTCCCGGCGGATCTTCGACACCCGGCCGTTCGGCGCCGTCCGCCTCTTCGGCGAGGTGCTCGGCCGGGCCCGCCTGGAGCCCGCCGCAGCCGCCGGGCACGGTCTGGTGTGGACGTACGCGACCCAGGACGACCTGGCCCGGCACGACCAGCGTGCGTACGTGCTGGAGGCGCTGATCGACTCGGTCCGGTGCACCGCCGAGGCCGACGTCAGCTGCGTGGTCAAGCAGACGTCGACCGGCGACTGGGCGGTGTCGATGCGCAGCAAGGGCGCGGTGGACGTCAGCCGCGTGGCGGTCGCGCTGGGCGGCGGTGGGCACCGCTTCGCCGCCGGCTTCACCGGTTCGGGGACGGTCGACGAGGTCGTCGACCGGATCCGCGCGGAGCTCGACGGCGCGCTGACCGGCCCCGGCCGGCACTGATCCGCAAGGGCCGGGCGCGGGAAGATCAGGGTGAGCTCGGGGAGTGTCCGTCTTCCCGGTTCCGGCCGGTACGGGGAGAATCGCGGGATGGAACAGCCCCACGACCTCACCGTCGAGGCGCCCCGCGCCTGGGACCGTCCCGCCGTCACCGTGCCGGTGCTCGTCTGCCTCTCGCTGGTCGGCGGCCGGTTCCCGTCCTTCTCGACCGAGGCCAATCTCTGGACCCTCGGCACCGGCGGGGTGCTGATCTGGCTGGGCCTGAGCAACCGGGTTCCCCGGCGGCCCGCCCCACGCCGGTTGGGCGCCCCGGCGGCCTGGTGGGCCCTGCCGGTGGTGGTCTTCGGGGTCTTCGAGGGGACCACGTTCGTGCTGGCGGCGGGAGACGACTTTCCCACCTTCTCGCGGCTGGCCGATCCGCTGCTGGAGGACCACCTGGTCCGCTCGGCGGCCTGGATGGGCTGGCTGTCGGCGTTCTGGGGGTTGGTGCGGCGATGATGCGGACCTTGGCCATCGGTGGCTTCCTGGCCTCCCTGCTGCTCTTCGCCGCCGTCGAGTGGGCGGCCCGTCGCGAGGGCTCCCGGATCCCCACGCTCGGCGAGGTCTGCGCCTACGTGATGCGCTACGAGGTGGGTCCGGTGCCGGTCGGCCGGATCGGCGTGTTCGGCTTCTGGTGGTGGCTGGGCTGGCACTTCCTGGCCCGCTGACCGGGCGCCCCGCCTTCCCCGTGGAGCCGTGCCGCGCGCCGGCCCGGACGCGAACGTGAGTCCAAATCGCGGGAACAGCGGGCAGTATGTGGAACTGAACGATAGCTTGGGAATCGGCCGGCGTCGTGTGGCGGCGCGGGCCGTGGGCGGTGTCGCCACACCCGGCGGCGCCTCCCTCCAGGGTCGGACCGACCCGGGCTTCCGCTGCCCACAGCCGCTCCGGTGATCCCGGACCGCTGCCGGCGCTCAGCACCACCGCCCGTGAGGGCTGCCGCCCGTCGGCGGCCCACGCCCTGGAAGGGGACCACCATGCCGAGCAAGCCCAAGCCGCAGACCACCGACGAGGCCCGCGAGCAGATGCGTCGCGCGCTGCAGACGTCCATGGACACCCGTCAGTGACCAACGCCGACCGGCGGTGACGCCGCCGGCGTCCCGCGTCGGCAGCGTCACCGCCCACCCCGGCCCCGCGCCGACAGCGTCAACACCCACCCGGGTCCGGGTCCGGGTCGCGAGCGTCCGCCGACCTCGCCGCCGGAGCGGCTTTCCGCCCGGACCGCCGGACCGCCACGGTCCCGGCATGCGCCGGGCTCCCGTCGTCGATGGCGCGGGCGCCGGTAGGAGCACCCCCTCCCCGCGCCGACCTGCTGGTCCTCCGCGACCACGCCCGCGGCTGCCCAGCGCCGTCGCCCCGCACGCGGCGGCGCTGCCGGTGGTCCGGTTCCGCAGCCGCGCCGAGGCGCGCCGCTGGCTCGACTGCCCGGCCCGGGCGTCCGCGTCTCCCGCTCCAGGCCGTCGCCCGAGACCTCACCGCCGAGCAGGGCGACCTGCTCGGCGAGCACGTCTCAGCCACGCCCCGGCCACCGCCACGCGCAATGCCGAGGCACGCCGGGGCGGCTCTCCGCTAGGGTTCGGGCATGAGGTCGTTCCGGGGCGTTCTGCCCCCGCCGCGCTCCTGACCGGAGCGCCACGCCACCGGCCCGCCTTCCCCTGCGGGACGGCCGCCGGTCCACTCGCAGGGCGGCTCGCCTGAGCGGCGACCCCCGCAGGACCCGGGTGGAAACGCCCGCCGCCTCTCCGTCGTGCGTGCGCTCCGACTGACGTAACCCTGTCAGCGGCCCGATCCTGCCTGGAGCGCACCCGTGACCCGATCGTCTTCTCTCCCGCCGTCCACGTCCCCGTCCACCCCGCGTCGCCCCCGTCCCGCGCCGAGCGTCGGCGCCCGCCGGGGGCTGCTCCACGTCACCGGCGCCGCCGTGCTCTGGGGCACCACCGGTGTCGCGGTGCACCTCGTCCGCGAGTCCACGACGCTCACCCCGACAAGCGTGGGCTTCTACCGCCTCGCCATCGGCGCGGTGGTGCTGGTCGCCCTGGTGGCGCACCGGCTGGGCCCGGTGCTCGCGGCGCTGCGGTCGCAACCGGTGGCCCTCGTCCTGATCGGGCTCGGGCTCGGGGGCTACCAGGCGCTGTACTTCCTCGCCGTCGCGGCGGGCGGCGTCGGGGTGGCCACCGTGGTCAGCCTGGGCCTCGCCCCCGTCCTCATCTTCGGGTGGGAGTCCCTGCGCGCGCGCCGGCTGCCCGGGCGGACCATGCTGGGCGCCCTGGTGGCCGGCGTCGCCGGCCTCGTGCTGATCACGGTGTCGGTCGGGGAGCCGGGCGCGACGGCGCCGCGCCCGCTGCTCGGCCTGCTCGCGGCGTTCGGCTCCGGCGTCGGCTACGCCGCCAGCACCGTGCTGAGCCGGCACGCCGCGCAGCGCGTCGCGCCGATGACGCTCACCACCGTCTCCGCCGTCGTCGGCGCGTTGGCGTTGGCCCCGATCGCGCTGGCCGAGGGGATCGGCGTCCCGGCCCGGCTCGCGCCGATCGGCCTGCTGGTCCACCTCGGGGTGGTCACCACGGCGGTGGCGTACGCCCTGTTCTACGCCGGGCTGCGCACCACCACCGGCAGCGCCGCCGCGCTGTCCACCCTGGCGGAGCCGCTCACCGCCGTGCTGCTGGCGGCCTGGCTGGTCGGGGAGTCGCTGCCCGGGCCGGTGCTCGTCGGGGGAGTGCTCCTGCTCGGCGCCGTGAGCGTCGTCCACCTGACTCCGGGCAGGCCGACTCCCGGTAAGTGATCGTCTTCCTTGCGATCCTTACCGAGCCGTGCCAGGATCGGCGGCGATGAGCCAATCCGTCGCCCTCGGACCCCGGGCCGCCACGCCCCGCCGGATCGCCGCGCTGGCCCTGCCGGCGCTGGTGGTGCTGGCCGCCGAACCGATCTACGTGCTCGTGGACACGGCGGTGGTGGGGCACCTCGGTCGGGTGCCGCTGGCCGCCCTCGCCGTCGGCGGGACGGTGCTGACGCTGATCGCCTGGCTCGGCACCGTCGTCGCGTACGGCACCACGGGGCGGTCGGCCCGACGGTTCGGGGCGGGCGACCGGGCGTCCGCCGTCGCCGAGGGCGTCCAGTCGTCCTGGCTGGCCCTCGCGGTGGGGGTGCTGGTCGCGCTCGGCATGCAGGTCGGCGCCGGAGCGTTGGCGCGTATCCTCGCCGGAGGCTCGGGGGAGGTGGCCGACGCCGCCGCGCAGTGGCTGCGGGTCGCGGCGCTCGGCGCGCCCGGCCTGCTGCTCGCCGCCGCCGGCAACGGCTGGCTGCGCGGCGTGCAGGAGATGCGTCGTCCGCTGGTGTTCGTGCTCGGCCCGAACCTGCTCTCCGCCGTGCTCTGCCCGCTGCTGGTCTATCCGGCCGGGCTGGGCCTGGTCGGCTCCGCCGTGGCCAACGTGGTCGCCCAGACCATCTGCGGGGCGCTCTTCGCCGGGGCGCTGGTCGCCGAACGGGTGTCGCTGCGGCCCCGGCCCCGGCTGATCGGGCAGCAGTTGGCGCTCAGCCGGGATCTGCTGATCCGGGGCGTCGCGTTCCAGGCCAGCTTCCTCTCCGCCACCGCCGTCGCCGCCCGCTTCGGGGCCGCCGCCGTCGGCGCGCACCAGATCGCCCTGCAACTGTGGTTCTTCACCGCCCTGGTGCTCGACGCGCTCGCCATCGCCGCCCAGTCGCTGGTCGGGGCCGCCCTCGGGGCCGGCGACGACGCGGCGGCCCGGGATCTCGCCCGCCGGATCGGGCTGCTCGGCGGCGCCTGCGGCGTGGCGTTCGCCGTGCTCATCGCCGCCGGCGCCGGCGTGCTCCCCGGCCTCTTCAGCTCCGACCCGGAGGTACGCGACCAGGCCATGCTCGCCTGGCCGTGGTTCGTGGCGATGCAGCCGCTGGCCGGTGTGGTGTTCGCCCTCGACGGGGTGCTGATCGGCGCCGGCGACGTCCGCTACCTGCGCAACCTCACCCTCGTGGCCGCCCTCGGCGGCTTCCTGCCGGCGATCTGGCTGGCGTACGGGCTCGACCTCGGGCTCGGCGGCATCTGGGCGGGGCTCACGCTGTTCGTGGTGGTCCGGCTGGTCGCGCTGCTGCTGCGGCTACGCTCCGGGGGCTGGGCCGTGGTCGGCGCGGTCCGCTGAGCCTCAGCACCTCGAGGTGGTCGTCATCGGAGCGGCCAGGTCGAAGAAGTCGCCCGGATCACCGCCCGGCACGCGAGGGCCGTGCAGGTCCGGCAGCCACTGCATCACGTTCAGCCAGCCGTCGCGCAGCCAGGCGCAGTCGGCGTTCCAGGTGACGGCCCTCGCCGAGGCCAGCCAGAGCCCTCGGGACGACGCCGGAACGTCCTTCGGGTGAGGCACCTGCCAGACCACCCGGTCGCGGACTGCCACCAGGCCGGCGCCGGCCGGTGCCCGGCGCATCACGTCGAACGGGTACGCCCAGACGAACTCGGTGGTCACCTCCAGCAGGCGGACCCCGGCCACCGTCCTGGCGCGGTAGCTGATCCGTCCCTGCGCGCGGATGTCGTACTCCCAGTCCGCCCGGGATTCCATCCTTGTGGCGACGTGCAGGAAGCGGGCGTTGTCGAAGTACGGCCGCATCTCCGCGCGGGAGTCCGGCGCCAGCAGGCCGAGGAAGGGTTCGATGTCGCCGACCAGCATCGCGGTCTCCAGCCGGCTCTCGATGAGCGCCTTCCGTACCGAGTCGAGCGCGGCCCGCACCTGGATCTTGTCGAACGGGCCCTGGGCGGTGACCGCCGGCAGGACGATCGCCTCCTCCCGATGGGCGAAGGACGCCGCCGGGGTACCGGCGAAGAGATCGCGTGGAGTGCCGACGGCGCTGGTCGGCTCGGGCGACGCGCTCGGCGTCGGCGCGGCGGTCGCGGCCCGAAGCCCGTCGCCCACCCGCACGACCATCCATCCGCCCGCGCCGAGCATCAGAAGCGCGAGCGCGAGCGCGACACCGACCGTGAGCGGGCCGTTGTGTCTGGCCCAGAAGAAGCGCATCCTGTCCAGCCCGGCCGGCTGGTGCTCGGCCCCCATCGACTGCATCCAATCGGGCAGGCTGACCTGCTCCACTTCGGCGAATGCGACATCCCGTCGGCCCTCGACGCCATTGGCGGGAGGTGGCTGGTCGGCGGCCAGTGTCGCGCCGACGGGCGGCGTCAAGGCAGCCGGGGGGAGTTGTCCGGCCGGTTGGTGCCGGTCGGCCGGCGGTACTCGACCGGCGGGCTCGGAGCCGGCGGTACGCGGATCGGTGTGCATCGTGTCCCGTCAGATCGTGTCGCGCAGGCTCAGGTACAGCCAGTAGAAGAACCATCCGACCAGGGCGATCGTCCCTGTCACGGTGGCGAGGAACACGACCACCGTGATCACCGGGCGGGACTCGGTCCGCTGGGTGGGGTCATGCCGCCGCCACAGCGACCGGCGGGCGGCGCGCAGCACCGGCAGCCGATCGAGGAGTTCCGCGGCGATGCGGCCGGGAGTCCGTCGTGGCGGCGTGGGGTTACGCATCCACTCCGGCAGGTCGACGCGGGCGCGGTGTTCATGGGCGGGCGACGTCCCGGTGGGCTCTGGTGCCGCCACGGCCGGTGGTCTCGTGGGCTCAGGCTGCGGCCGGGCTGCCTGTCCGAGGTGCTCGGAGCTGGTGCTCATGGGTCATCCAGGGGTGGGTACGCGGAGGGGGCGAGCGATCTTCGCACCTGCCAGGCGACGGCGTGCTCCCGCCCGATCCCGGAGGCGGAAAACTGCCCGACTGGTCTAGGAGCGACCGACCGGACGTACGGCGGCGGCGGGGCGTCCGGCCCGGTCTGGCAGGCTTGGGTGTCGTGAGCACAGACGGTCTGATCGTGGTCGACAAGCCCGGCGGCATGACGTCGCACGACGTGGTGGCGCGGATCCGCCGGTTGGCGCGGACCCGTCGGGTGGGGCACGGCGGCACCCTCGACCCGATGGCGACGGGCGTCCTGGTGATCGGGGTCGGGCGGGCCACCCGCCTGCTCACCTACGTGATCGGCGCGGGCAAGAGCTACACCGCCACCGTCCGGCTCGGCCAGGCCACCGTCACCGACGACGCCGAGGGCGACGTGATCGCCACCACCCCGGCCGGCCAGGTCACCGACGAGGCGATCCGCTCGGCCCTGGCCGCGCTGACCGGCGAGATCGACCAGGTGCCGAGCGCGGTCAGCGCCATCAAGATCGACGGGCAGCGGGCGTACAAGCGGGTGCGCGAGGGCGAGAGCGTCGAACTGCCCGCCCGCCGGGTCACCGTGTCCCGGCTGGAACTGCTGGCGGTACGCCGGGACGCGCCGGACGTCGTGGACGTGGACATCGACGTGACCTGCTCCTCCGGCACGTACATCCGGGCGCTCGCCCGGGACGCGGGCCTGGCACTCGGGGTCGGCGGCCACCTGACGGCGCTGCGCCGTACCGCCGTCGGCAGCTTCGCCCTCGCGGAGGCCGCCACCCTCGACGAGCTGGCGGAGCGCGCCCCCGAGGTGGTGAACCTGCCGCTGGCCGCGGCGGCCGAGCGGTTCTTCCCGCGCCGCGCCGCCGGCGCCGACGAGGCGAAGGTCCTCTCCCACGGCGGGCCGCTCGACCCGGCGGGAATATCCGGCCCCTACGCGGTCTTCGGCCCGGACGGCGGGCTGATCGCTATCGTCAGCGAGCGGGACGGCCGGGCCCGCGCGGAGATCGTGTTCGCCCCCGCCTGACGGGGGCGCAGGTGCGGCGGCCGGCGCGGGCCGCCGGAGAGGCAGGGGAGGAGCGGCATGCAGCGGTGGCGGGGGTACGACGCGGCGCCCGGTGGCTGGGGGCGGTCGGTCGTCACCATCGGCGTCTTCGACGGAGTGCACAAGGGACACCAGGCGACCATCGGGCACGCCGTGTCCCGGGCTCGCGAGCTGGGCGTGCAGTCGGTGGTGGTCACCTTCGACCCGCACCCGGCTGAGGTGGTGCGCCCCGGCTCGCACCCGGCGGTGCTCACCGAGACCGCCCGCAAGGCCGAGCTGATCGAGGCGCTCGGCGTGGACGTGCTCTGCGTGGTGCCGTTCACTCCGGAGTTCTCCCGGCTGCCCGCCGAGGCGTTCGTGCACGACATCCTGGTCGAGCACCTGCACGCCGCCCTGGTCGTGGTGGGGGACAACTTCCGCTTCGGGCACAAGGCCGCCGGCGACGTGGCGCTGCTGGAGCGGCTCGGCCGCACCTTCGGCTTCGCCGTGGAGGGGGCCCCGCTGGTCGCCGAGGCGGGCACGGTCTACTCCTCCACGTACATCCGCTCCTGCGTCGACGCGGGGGACGTGGCGGCGGCGGCCGCCGCGCTCGGCCGCCCGCACCGGGTGGAGGGTGTGGTGGTCCGCGGCGACCAGCGCGGCCGCGAGCTGGGCTTCCCCACCGCCAACCTGCTCTGCCACCGGTACGCGGCGGTGCCCGCCGACGGCGTCTACGCCGCGCGGCTGGTGCGCCGGGGCCACGCCGATCCGCTGGCGGCGGCGGTGTCCGTGGGCACCAACCCGACATTCTCCGGCCGGGAGCGGCGGGTGGAGGCGTACGTGCTCGACTTCACCGGCGACCTCTACGGCGAGCGGCTGGCGCTGGACTTCGTGGCGCACCTGCGCGGGCAGATCCGCTACGACGCGATCGAGCCGCTGATCGCCCAGATGAACCAGGACGTCGAGCGGACCCGGCGCGTGCTCGACTGACCGCGTCGCGGCCCTTGACAGGCCGCCGCCCGGCAGGGCTGGTAGTCTGGCGGGGACGTCGGCTGACCGACGTGGGGCCTCGCGTGCCTGCACGACGCCGCGGGTGCGAGGTACCGGTCCGTTTCCGGTCCACAGACCGATCCGACGGACACCATCGAACAACCCACGAAACAGGGAGAACATGGCGCTCGACCAGGAAGCCAAGGCCAAGATCCGCGCGGAGTACGCGACCGCCGACGGCGACACCGGTTCGCCGGAGGTGCAGGTCGCGGTCCTCACCAAGCGGATCGCCGAGCTGACGGAGCACCTGAAGGTGCACAAGCACGACCACCACAGCCGCCGTGGGCTGCTGCTGCTGGTCGGCCGCCGCCGTCGGCTGCTCAACTACGTCCAGAAGAAGGACATCAACCGCTACCGGTCGCTCATCGAGCGGCTCGGTCTGCGCCGGTGACGTGACGGGGGAGCGGCCCGCCCCGGCCGC
>NZ_JBPQTK010000069.1:0-31168 GCF_051386315.1 Micromonospora sp. URMC 107 | reverse complement strand
GGGCGGGTTTGGGGCATGCCGTCCGGGCATCGGCTTGGCACCCGCACGGGTGGCGGTGGAGGATACGGGGGTGTCAGCGGAGACGGGGCCCGCGACGACCGGGGGCCGAGACGAGCACGTCCGGCGCGTCCGGCTCCCCGCAGACCGGCGTACGCCCGCCGCGGCGCGGGCCCTCGTGCGGTCCGTCCTCACCGAGGCCCGCCTGGACGGACTGGCCAACGAGGCCATGCTGCTCACCACCGAGCTCTCCACCAACGCCGTGGAGCACGCCCGCACCGAGCTGGACATCGAGGTGGTCGCCGACCCGGTCGGGATCACCGTCACCGTGTCCGACTTCGCTGCCGGCCCGGTGGAGGAGCTGATCGTCGGGGTCCGCAACGACGCCACCGACATCGACGAGGTCTCCGAGCGCGGCCGGGGGCTGTTGCTGGTCGACCACTTCGCCAGCCGCTGGGGCACCACCTACCTGCCCACCGGCAAGGGGGTGTGGTTCCGGCTGGACCTGCCCGGCCCGGCCACGGGCGGCCGGGGATCGGGGATGCCCGGCGCGGCGACCGCCGGGGGTGGCGCGCCGGCGACCCCGGAGAGCTCCGCGCCGAGCGCCGGGGCCATGAGCGAGCTGATGCAGACCACCCCCGACCCGTACGCCGAGGATCCGCTGCCCGACTTCGCGACCAGCCTGCTCACCCGGGTGGCGGAGATGGTCGGCGCGGCGGGCGGAGTGGTGCGGCTGGACCGGGGCGACGGACAGGGCACCCAGGTGCTGGCCCGGTACGGCCGCCAGCCCCGGCCCGGCAACGAGCTGCTCCGGGTGCCGCTGGCCGTGCACCGGCCGTACGCCGGCGAACTGGAGCTGGACGCGGCCCCGTCGGCGTACGCACGACCGCTGGCCGTGCTGATGGCCGAGCGGCTCTCGCTGCACCTGGAGAACGACCGGCTGCGCCGGGCGGACGTCCGCCGGCAGGCCTGGCTGACCTTCCTCGCCGAGGCCAGCGAGTTGCTCGCGCAGTCGCTGGACGTCGAGCTGACCATGGCGCTCGTCCCCCAGCTCGTGGTGCCCCGGCTCGGGCAGTGGTGCGCGGTGCACACCACCGACGAGTGGGGCCGGCTGCGCCTCGCGGCGGCCAGCCACGCGGACGAGTCGGTGCTGCCCCAGCTGCACCAGGTGCTCGAGGAGACCGGCCCGGACTCGGTCCAGGCCCGGCTGCGCGAGGCGTCCCGCAACGGCACCCAGATGCCGCTCGGCGCGCCGATGGAGGGCTTCGCCGTCCCGCTGATCGCGCGGGGGCAGCGGCTGGGCACGCTGGCCGTCGGCCGGCACCAGCGGCACCGGCACGACCCGGACGAGGTCGCCGTGCTGGAGGACGTCGCCCGTCGGTCGGCGCTGGCGATCGAGAACGCCCGGATCCACGCCGAACGCCGGCGCGTCGCGCACACGCTCCAGCAGTCGCTGCTGCCGCCGGTGCTGCCCGTGGTCGAGGGCATCGGCTTCGCCGCCGAGTACGTCCCGACCGGCGGCGACGTCGACGTCGGCGGCGACTTCTACGACGTGGTGCCCCTGCCGGACGGGCGCTGGCTGGTGGTGATCGGCGACGTCTCGGGCAAGGGGGTGCAGGCGGCGACGGTCACCGGCCTGGTCCGCGACGTCATCCGGGTGCTGGTGGGCGACGGCAAGCCGCTGCCGGAGGCGCTGGCCCGGGTCAACGAGACGCTGTTCGAGCGGGGCGGTGGGCGCTACTGCACGCTGGCCCTGGCGGCGGTCGGCCCCGGCGACGGCAACCAGCTCGACGTCTCCCTGCACCTCGCCGGCCACGACCGGCCGGTGCTGCTGCCCGCCGGCGGCGGGGCACGTTTCGTCGGCACCGGCGGCACCGCGCTCGGGCTGCTCGACTCGATCGCCTCCCCGACGGCGGTGGTGCCGCTCGACCCGGGCGACGCGCTGGTCTTCTACACCGACGGGGTGACCGAGCGGCGGCGCGGCCGGGAGCTGTTCGGCACCGAGCGGCTGCGCGACGCCGCCGCCCCGCTGGCCGGCTACTCGGCCGACGTGATCGCGGCCCGGCTCCGCTCGACGGCGATCGGCTTCTCGGCCGAGGCGCCCCGCGACGACATCGCCATCCTGGTGCTGCGCAACGACGCCAGCTGAGCGCCGGTGGCAGGGCCGGCATGGCGCGGGCGTCCGCCGCCGCTGCGCGGCGCCGCCGGGGTGCGCCGGTGAGCTGCCCGGAGGGGTCAGAGGCCGCCGGGGAGGCGGCCCGGGGCGAGGCGGCGGTGCGGGTCGAGGTGCTCCTTGGCCGCGCGCAGCCGGGCCAGCCCGGCCAGCTCGCCCCACAGGTCGACGGCCCGCCGGACGGCCGCTGGCGCGGAGACCACCACGCAGCGACCCTGCCGGGCGAGGAGCACGCCGCGGACGGCGGCCAGGATGGCCGCCACCCGGTCGGGGGACATGGCGCCGGGCAGGGCCGCGTGCACCACGCCGAGGCCGGCGGAGCCGCGCACCGGGACGGGGCCGCCGGCGGCGTCCCGCAGCGCGTAGACGGCGGCGTGCAGGTCGGCGATGGGCACCTCGATCCGCAGCGCCGTGTCGCCCGGACCGAACGGATAGCGCCGCCACCACTCGGGCGCGGCATGGCTGGCGACCGCGCCGTCGCCGAGGAGCGCGACGAGCCGGTCCGCGCGCTCGGCGACGTCGGCCGGGCCGCCCTCCAGCAGCACCACCAGCCGCCCGGCGCCGGCCGGGCCGCCGCCGGCGCGACCCGTCATGGACGGGTGCGCGGCCATCGCGGCGGCCCGGCTGCCCTGGCGCGGCCGGGGTCCCGCGCCGGCCGGCAGGTCCAGCTCGACCGCCGCCGGGTCGAGGCGGGCGGCGAGCACGGTGCGGATCAGGTCGTGCACCTCCAGCGGCGTCCACACCGGCCGGCTGACCCAGATCCGGCCGGCGGGGACGGCCTGCACCCGCAGGGTCGCGGAGACCAGCACGCCGAGCGCCCCCTGCGAACCGCAGAGCAACCGGGTCAGTTCCAGCCCGGGGGCGCCGCCCCCGGCCTCGACGAGCTCGCCGTCGGCGTCGAGGTAGCGCACCCGGACGAGCTGGTCGCAGGGGCTGCCGTGGCGGTGCCGCAGCGGCCCGGCCTCGCCGGCGGCGAGCACGCCGCCGAGGGTGGCGCCGGGCGAGGGGGCGTCGAGCGCCAGGCGCTGCCCGGTGCGGTCCAGAGTGGCCTGCACCGCGCGCAGCGGGGTGCCCGCCCCGACCTCCGTGGTGGGCGCGCCGACCGGCTCGTGCCCGATCCCGGCGAGCCGGCCGGTGTCGAGCACGATGTCGACCCGGTCGGGGGCGGCACCCCAGTCGATCTTCGTGCCGGCGCCGCGTGGCACCACCGTCAGGTCGTGTCGGGCGGCGAGCCGCAGCACCTCGGCCGCGGCGTGCGCACCGCCCGGGACGGCCACCCAGCGGGCCGGGCGGCCGGCCACCTCGTCGGCGGGGCCGGCGAAGCGGGCGAACGGCGGGCCGCAGATCTCCGTCAACCGCCGGGTGATGTCGAGGGCTCCGGGCTGGTGGGTGGAACTCGCTGCAGCCGCCATGCCGGCCATCGTACACATGTTCGAAAGATGTGGCGGCGGGTCGCCGACGAGGCCGCGCGGCGGGCGGCGCGCGGCCGGTAACGTGGCGCCGTGACCACCGAGACCCCCGTGCCCACGGCGAAGCGGGCGCCCAGCGAGCGCACCCACCACGGCGACACCGTCGTCGACGAGTACGCCTGGCTCACCGGCAAGGACGACCCGGAGACGATCGCCTACCTGACCGCCGAGAACGCCTACACCGAGGCCCGGACGGCGCACCTCGAAGGGCTGCGCGCCGACCTGTTCGAGGAGATCCGCCGGCGCACCCAGGAGACCGACCTGTCGGTGCCCGGCCGCAAGGGCGGCTACTGGTACTACACCCGCACGGTCGAGGGCCAGCAGTACGGCGTGCAGTGCCGCCGGGCGGTCCGCGACGGCGAGACCGAGCCGCCGGTCAGCGCGGACGGCGCGCCGCTCGACGGCGAGGAGGTGCTGCTCGACGGCAACCTGCTCGCCGAGGGCCACGACTTCTTCGCGCTCGGCGCGTTCGACGTCAGCCCGGACGGTCGGTGGCTGGCCTACTCCACGGACTTCTCCGGCGACGAGCGCTTCACGCTGCGGGTCAAGGACCTCTCCACCGGCGAGCTGCTGCCCGACGAGGTGCCCGGCACGTTCTACGGCACCGCCTGGTCCACCGACGCCTCCGTGCTGTTCTACGTGACCGTGGACGAGACGTGGCGCCCGAACCGGGTCTGGCGGCACACCCTGGGCACGGCGTCCACCGAGGACGTGGTGGTCTACCAGGAGGACGACGAGCGGTTCTGGGTCGGCGTGGAGCTGAGCCGCTCGGAGCGGTTCATCCTCATCGACGTCCACAGCAAGATCACCAGCGAGGTGCTGGTGATCCCGGCCGGCAACCCGACCGGCGCGCCGGCGTCCGTGGCGCCCCGGCGGCAGGGCGTGGAGTACACGGTGGAGCACCACGGGCACCGCTTCCTGATCCTGCACAACGACGGCGCGGAGGACTTCGCGCTGGCGTACACCTCGGCGGACGCGCCCGGCGACTGGGTGCCGCTCATCGAGCACTCGCCCGGCACCCGGCTGGAGGCGGTGGACGCCTTCGCCGACCACCTGGTCGTCTCGCTGCGCACCAACGGGCTGACCGGGCTGCGGGTGCTGCCCGTCGGCGGCGGCGACGCGTACGACATCGACTTCCCGGAGCCGCTCTACAGCGTCGGCCTGCACGACAACCCGGAGTACCGCACCGGGCAGATTCGGCTTCGCTACGCCTCGCTGGTCACCCCCGACTCGGTCTACGACTACGACCTGGTGACCCGGCAGATGGTGCTGCGCCGGCAGAAGCCGGTGAAGCCCGGGCCGGACGGCCGGGCGTACGACCCCGCCGACTACGAGCAGCACCGCGACTGGGCGCTCGCCGACGACGGGACCCGGGTGCCGATCTCGCTGGTCTGCCGGGCCGGCACGCCGAAGGACGGCTCCGCCCCCTGTGTGATCTACGGCTACGGCTCGTACGAGGCGAGCATGGACCCGTGGTTCTCCGTCGCCCGGCTCTCGCTGCTGGACCGGGGCGTCATCTTCGCCGTCGCGCACATCCGGGGCGGGGGCGAGCTGGGCCGCCGCTGGTACGACCAGGGCAAGCTGCTGGCCAAGAAGAACACCTTCACGGACTTCGTCGCCTGCGCCCGGCACCTCGTCAAGGCGGGCTGGACGACGAGCGACCGGCTGGTCGCCCGCGGCGCCTCGGCCGGCGGCCTGCTGATGGGCGCGGTCGCCAACATCGCCCCGGACGCGTTCGCCGGGATCGTCGCGCAGGTGCCCTTCGTGGACGCGCTCACCTCGATCCTCGACCCGTCGCTGCCGCTGACCGTCACCGAGTGGGAGGAGTGGGGCAACCCGCTGGCCGACCCGGAGGTCTACGCGTACATGAAGTCCTACACGCCGTACGAGAACGTGCGGGCGGTGGACTACCCGGCGATCCTCGCGGTGACTAGCCTCAACGACACCCGGGTGCTCTACCACGAGCCGGCGAAGTGGATCGCCCGGCTGCGGGCGGTCGCCCCGCAGGGCGACTACCTGCTCAAGACCGAGATGGGCGCCGGCCACGGCGGCCCGAGCGGCCGTTACGACTCCTGGCGCGAGGAGGCGTTCGTCAACGCCTGGATCCTCGACCGCCTCGGCCGCGCCTGAGCGGCGTCGGGCAGGGTCCTCCCGACGAGGGCCCTGCCCGGCGCACGCTCAGCCCAGCACGCTCGCCAACACCGCCGGGTCGACGTTGCCGCCGGTGACCACGGCGACCGTACGACCGGGCGGCAGCTCGGCGGCGCGGAACAGCCGGGCGGCCACGGCCACCGCGCCGCTCGGCTCCACGACCAGGCGGGCGTCGCGGACCAGCCGGCCCATCGCGGCGCGGATCTCCTCCTCGGTCACCGTGACGATGCGGTCGAGCCGGGCCCGCAGGTGGGCGAGCGTCAGCTCGGACGGTGGCAGGCGCAGCCCGTCGGCCATCGTGCGGTAGGTGCGTTCCTCGCCCCACACCACCACCGAGCCGGCCGCCAGCGAGTCCCGGGCGTCGGCGGCGAGCTCCGGCTCGACCCCGATCACCGTCGCCGCCGGCCGCAACGCCGTGACCGCGGTCGCGACGCCGGAGGAGAGCCCGCCGCCGCCCACGGGCACCAGCACCACGTCGACGTCGGGCAGGTCCTCGACGATCTCCAGCCCGACCGTGCCCTGCCCGGCGACGATCCGCCGGTCGTCGAAGGGCGGCACCAGCACCGCTCCCGTCGTCGCGGCGATCCGCTCCGCCTCCGGGCCGCGTCGCGGGGGCGGCACCAGCAGCACCTCGACGCCCAGCGCCCGGATCCGGTCCACCTTCGGCGCCGGGGCGCCCTCGGGCACCACGATCCGGCAGGGCACGCCGGCCGCCCGGGCCGCGTACGCCAACGCCAGGCCGTGGTTGCCCGACGAGTGGGTGACCACGCCGCGCGCCCGCTCCTCGGGCGTCAGGCGGGCGACCGCGTGGGTCGCGCCGCGCAGCTTGAAGGACCCCACCGGTTGCAGGCTCTCCGGCTTGAGCCACAGCTGCGCGTCCCATCCGGTCCGCAGCAGCGGGGTACGCAGCACGGTGCCCGCGATGTCGGCGGCGGCGGTGCGGACGTCGGTGATCGAGACCAGCTCCATCACCCAATCCTGCCCGACACGCCGGGGCGTCACCGGTCCTACATCGGTTCGAGCGACACGGCGAGCGGCTGCTCCGTACGCCCTGACGTGTAGTCCATCTCGACCGGGTCGCCCTCCCACGGAACGACGAACGTCCCCGTGGTGTTGCCGTCGACGTTGTACGGCCGGTTCGGGTGCCGCGCGCTGCGCAGCCACTTCCTGGACAGGGTGTGCAACCACTTGCGCTGGCGCTCCCAGACGATGAGGTGCCCGGCGCCGTCCACCCGGTACATCAGTTTGCGCCGGCCCTGGATGGACCGGTAGAGCTCCGGGACCGAGAAGTTGAGTGGCGGGTGGTTCGCCGTCGCGTCCTTCGCCCCGTAGACGACGAGCACCGGCACCTCCTCGCCGAGGTTGGTGCGGTCGGCGGTCACCCGCTCCTGGTTCCAGCCCCACCAGTACGCGTTGCGAAACCGCGAGACCCCGGGCCCCCAGGTGCGGCCTACCTGGTCGTTGTCGAGGAAGGCATCCCACACCACGTCGACGATGTCGTGGGCGTCGTCCCGCTGGCCCGGGTAGCGGGGCTCCACGTCCACGTCGCTGTCCCACGACTTCTTGAAGCCGGTCCGGTGCAGGATGTGCATCGGGAACCCGTACAGGGCGCAGGGGGTGCTGACGGGAAGCGCCGTCGGCGGTGTCGACGGGCCCTTCACCGCGAAGATCGGGGCGAGCAGCAGGAGGCTGGCCACCTTGGCGGGGTCGACCGTCATGGCGAACGGTCCCACCGCGTAGGCACCCGCCGAGTAGCCGATCAGATCGATCTTGGTCGGCATGCCCGGCTGGCCCAGGATCCAGTTGACGACGGTACCGAGTTCCGCCCAGTCGCTCGCCGAGTTGGTGAGCTGCTTCGGATACTTGGCCGCGCACGGTTCCCGGGGCAGCAGGAGGTGCTGCTGGAGCGGATTGATGTTGCACGGGTCGTTCATCTGCACCGGGCGGGTCGACCTGCCCATTCCCTGCAGGTCCATGACGAAGACGTCGAACCCGTCCTCCGCCAGCTCCCTCGCCCAGCTGTACCTGCCCTCTCCGGCGTCGCTGCGCAGGTCGAACGAGACGAGCCCCGGGCTGCTGCGGCCGTGCACCATGAGCACCGGCTGGCGGTCCCGGCCCGGCGGGAGGTCGGGTTTGAACCAGCGGACGAACAGCTGGATCACCGCGCCGTTGTTCGCGTCGAGGTTCGACGTGTGGCTGACCGCGAAGTCCTCACAGGTGAATTGCATGAGCGGTACTCCGATACTCCGGTCCGGGCTGGCGTGGACACGTCCCGGTCACGCCAGGATCGACCGGGCGCCGCGCGAGGCGCGGGCCGACCGCACCGCAGTCACCCGTCCGGGTGCCGGCGCCCGGCGGCCCCGCCCGCTCGTCGGCGCCTAGACTGCCGGAGTGACCGGGACCGGCGGCGGAAACGACGAGCCGGCCGAGGACGTACCGGCGGCGGGTTGGCGGGCGGCGGCGCGCGACCGGCGCGTCTGGGCGATCCTCGCGGTGGTCGCGTTCCTGCTGGTGTGCTGCTGTTCCGCCGCCGCCGGGACGCTGCTCGCGCTCTCCGCCGGCCTGTTCAGCGCCGGCTGACGCCGCCGGGCGTCAGAAGGGTGCCCGTCCCTGTGTCCCGACCAGCGCGGCCGCCTCGCCGGTACGCACCATCCGCTGCCAGCGCAGCCGGTTGCCGACCAGCGCGGTGACCACCGACTGCACCACCACCAGGTACATCACCTGCCGGTAGAGCAGTTGCTGGAACGGCAGGCTCCACAGCGGACCGAGCCGCTCGCGGTCCAGCCGCAGCGCGTACGCGGCGGTGAACGCCTGGAGGAGCAGCAGCCCCGCCCAGGCCAGCACCAGCGTCGACCAGGGCAGGAAGATCAGCCCGTAGACGGCGTAGACGTCCACCGCGGGGGCGGTCAGCGGCAGCACGATCTGGAACACCGTCAGGTACGGCAGCCCGCGCCGGCCGAGCCTGCCGCCGGCGCCCGACTCGCGCAGCGCGTGGCGGTGCTTCCACATCGCCTGCATGGTGCCGTAGCACCAGCGGTAGCGCTGTCGCCAGAGTTGCCGCAGCGACGAGGGCGCCTCGGTCCAGGCGATGGCCGCCTCCTCGTAGACCACCCGCCAGCCGGCCCGCAGCACCTTCATCGTCAGGTCGGTGTCCTCGGCGAGGGTGTCCGCGGGCACCCCGCCGACGGCGAGCAGCACCTCGCGGCGGAACGCGCCGATCGCGCCGGGAATGGTCGGCATGCACTCCAGCACGTCGTACATCCGGCGGTCGAGGTTGAAGCCGATCACGTACTCCAGGTGCTGCCAGCGGCCGAGCAGCCGACGCCGGTTGGCGACCTTGGTGTTGCCGGAGATCGCACCCACCGTCGGATCGGCGAAACCCTGCACCAGCCGGTGCACGGTGTCCGGCTGGAAGACCGTGTCCCCGTCGACCAGTACCAGCAGGTTGGCGCGGGCGGCCCGGATCCCGGTGTTCAGCGCCGCCGGCTTGCCGGCGTTGGCCTGCCGGATGACCCGCACCCCGCGCAGGCCGAGCCGCTCGACGATCCCGGCGGTGTCGTCGCTGGACCCGTCGTCGACCACGATCACCTCCAGCGCCGGGTAGTCGCTGGCCATCAGCGACCGGACCGTCGCGGCGATGTTCGCGGCCTCGTTGTAGGCCGGCACGATCACCGACACCGGGGCGGTGATCGTCGGCGGCGTCCGCCTCGCCCTGCGGACCCGCCGCACGTGCGACTGCGCGCAGCACACCTGCACGAGCAGCCGGGCCACGCCCAGCACCAGCGCGACCGCGAGCAGCAGGTCCATCGCCCCGGCGAGCCAGCCGGCGCCGGCCTGGGTCCAGCGCAGGGCGTGGCCGCTGAGCCTGCTCCCGCCGCTCGCCGGCACCATCGAGGCCGGCGCGTCGATCCCCTCCGAGACGGTGGTGAACCGGTATCCCTGCCGGACCAGCCCGGGCAGCAGCCGGTCCAGGGCGGCGACCGTCTGGGCGCGGTCGCCTCCGCCGTCGTGCATCAGCACCACCGCGCCGCTACCGCGCTCGGGGCTGGCGGCCTTGACGATGGCCGGCACGCCCGGCCGCTGCCAGTCCCTGGTGTCCCGGTCGGCGAGCACCGCGACGTGTCCGCTGCCGGCGGCGGCGCGCAGCGCCGCGTACTCCGGAGCGGTCAGCGCGGACGGATGGGAGGAGAACGGCGGCCGCAGCAGGGTGACCTCGCGGCCCGTCGCCGCGGCGACCGCCTTGCGGGTCAGCGAGAGTTCCAGGTCCCGCCGCCAGCCCTGCGCGGCGGCGAGGTCGGTGTGGGTGAAGCTGTGGGAGCCGATCTCGTGGCCCTCGGCGAGGATCCGCCGGACCAGTTCGGGGTGCTCGTTGACGCGGGCGCCGACCACGAAGAAGGTGGCGCGGGCGTCGTGCCGGCGCAGCGCGTCGAGCACCTGCGGCGTCCATCGCGGGTCCGGCCCGTCGTCGAAGGTCAGCGCGATCGTCCGGTCGGGCATGGAGCGGCTGGCCGGCCGGTCCCGGTCCAGCCGCAGCACCGGCCCGCCCGCGACGACGTCCTTGGGCACGGCCACGGCCGCGCCGGGTGGTGGCGCCCCCGCCCTGCCGGAGCCGCCGGCCAGCCCGGTCACCACGCCGTTGACGGTGAGCGCGGCGAGCAGCAGCACCAGCCCGAGCAGCAGCAGGACCCAGTGCGCACGCGGGTCACGCCGCGCGACGTGACGGGCCACCCGCTAACTCGGCTTTCCCGGGGACCTGCTGGGCTTCGCGCCGCGCCGCTCGTCGCCCTGTCCCGGCCGGTCGGACTGGTCGGGCCGGGTGGGACCGGTGGTGGCCGGGGCGGAGCCGTCCCTGGAGCCGGCGGACCGGGTGGCCGTCGGCGTCGGGGCCGAGGTGCTGGTCACCGTCGACCGACGCACCCCGGTCGGGGCCGGGCGGTCGGCCCCGTCGCGGCCGTCGATCCCGGCTTCGAGCGGCGCCCGACGGTCGTCCGACCAGCCGGGCAGCGGCACCGACGTGTCCATGAACAGGCCGGCGGCGATCAGGCCGAGGCTCGTGAGCAGACCGAGGCCCAGCGCGGTGCCGGCGATGACGGCAAGCCGGCGCCGGCGCCCGGTCCGGTCGACGAAAACCGGCGGTGACCCGCCGGGCTGGTGGTGCATCTGATGGTCTCCCGCTGCTCAGCCACCTGGCACAGCCCCGGGCGTGGATGCGCCCGGCCCGGCCCGGTTGCGGGCCTCCGTCGCCTACAGCGCCGCCGGCGGGATCCGCGTTACGCCGGCTCAGGTCGCCCGCAGCTCCTCCACGGCCGTGCCCGCGCGCAGGAAGAGCAGGCCGACGCCGACCGTCACCAGCACCGCCGCCAGGGCGCCGGCCCCGAGCAGGGCCAGCTGTTCCAGCGGTACGTCGGGCGGCACGGTCATCTCCGTGGTCTCCACGACCCGGAGGTACCGCCCCCGGGTGGCGGGGTCGGCGCAGAGCTGCTCGGAGGCGTCGCAGACCTCGTCGTAGTTGATCACGGTCGGCGCGCGGAAGAGCCCCCGGGCCAGCAGCAGGCCCACGGCGAGCGCGACGGCCACCGCCGGCACGGCCGGGGCCAGCGACTGCCAGGCGACGGACCGGCCGAGCGTGGGCCGGGGCACCCCGGTCGCCACCAGGGCCGCGTACGCGCGCCGCCGGGCGGTGATCCCCTCCACCACCGCGACGACCAGCCCACCGGCGGCGACCAGCATCGCCACCGCCACCGCCAGGTCCACCAGGTCCATGGTCCGCAGGTAGAAGTCGCCGTTGGTCATGCCTCCCCCCTCCCGCCGGCTGAGTTCGGCCGACGCGACGAAGTGCTCCCGCAGCCCGGCCGCGCCCGCGCCGAGGAGCACCGCCGCCAGCAGCGCGGCGAAGGTGCGGCTGCCCGCCCACGGGTCGGCCATCAGCCGGCGGGCGGCGAGCAGCGCGGCCGGCCCCCGGGCGTAGCGGTGCAGCACCCGCCCGGCCGTCCAGGAGATCCAGCCGGTGCCGACGACCACCCCGACCATCGCGGCCAGCCCGCCGCCGACGAGCAGCGCCGGCACCAGCCACGACGGCACGTCGGCGCCGCGCCGGACGTACCAGCGGGTGACCGGTTCGACGGCGAGGAAGGCCGCGAGCCCGGCGCAGATGAGGACGCCCGCCCAGGGTCGGGGGCCGCGTTCCCGGCGGTGCGTACGCAGCACGCCGAACGGGGTCGTGCTCACCCGGCGCAGCATCAGCGCGGTGGCCAGCGCCGCCACGACCGGCAGCCCCACCAGCACCGCCGCCAGCTCGCCCGCCGGGGGCAGCACGTCGGTGGGGAGGACGAGCCGGCCCTGGGCGTCGGGCCGGTCGAACAGCTCCCGGCCGGCGAAGTGAACCGACGCGCCGGCCAGCGTGCCGAGCAGGCTCGCCACCCCGGTCTCCAGCACGGCGATCCGGGTCACCTGGCCCGGCGTGGCGCCGGCCAGCCGGAGCGCGGCCAGCCGGCGGTCCCGCGCCGGGGCGCCGAGCCGGGCGCACTGCCCGGCCAGCGCCAGCACGGGAATCATGAGCAGCAGCAGGGCGAAGGCCGTGCCGCCGCGCAGCCCCGGCTCGACGAGCAGCTGGTTGGCGTACTGCTCGGACCAGCGGTTGCCGTTGCCGTCGGTGGCGGGCGGGGTGGGGATGGCCAGCACGGTGAGCGCGGCCAGGGCGGCGAGGGTGGCCAGGGCGGCGCTGAGCGCGGTCAGCGCCACCCGGACGGTGTCGGTGCGGGTGCCGGCCAGGGCGAGGCGTACCAGCGTCGACGGTCTCACCGGCGGCCGCCGGGCAGCGGGATGTCGAGGCCGAGCCCGGTGTGGTCGACCGTGCCGTCGCGGAGGATGACCTCGCGGTCGGCGTACGCGGCGATCTGCGGCTCGTGGGTGACCAGGACGACCGTGGTCCGCTGCTCGCGGGCGAGCCGAACCAGCTGGGTGAGCACCTGCTCGCCGGTGAGCGTGTCCAGCGCGCCGGTGGGCTCGTCGGCGAAGAGCACCCGGGGCTCGGTGACCAGGGCCCGCGCCGTGGCGCAGCGCTGCTGCTGCCCGCCGGACATCTCGCCCGGCCGGACGTCGGCCAGCTCGGCCACGCCGAGCCGGTCCATCCAGGACAGGGCCGCCGTCCGCGCCTCGCGCCGCCGCACGCCGGCGAGGAGCAGCGGAAGGGCGACGTTCTCGGCGGCGGTCAGCTCGGCGACGAGCTGGCCGAACTGGAAGAGCACGCCGAACTCGGTGCGCCGCAGCCTGGACCGTGCCGCCTCGGACAAGGTGTCGGTCCGGTGCCCGTTCCAGCTCACCTCGCCGGCGTCGGGGCGCAGGATGCCGGCCAGGCAGTGCAGCAGGGTGGACTTGCCGCAGCCGCTCGGGCCGGTGATGGCGACGATCTCCCCCTCGGCGACGTCGAGGGTGACGCCGCGCAGCGCGGGTGTCCGCCCGTAGGCCTTGACCACGCCGCGAGCCTGAAGTTGCGTCACGAGTGCACCTCCCGGTGCCAGTCGGCGACCCGGCTCAGGGTGGTCTGCAACCACCGCAGGTCGGCGTCGAGATGGGCGATGGCGAAGTCGGCCGCGACGATGTCGTCGAGGCTGGCCGAGGGCGCCGTCTTCACTGCGGTCAGCTCGCGCAGCCGCTCGGTGTGGGCCTGCCGCTGGGCGACGAGGTAGGCCCGGGCCCGGTCCGCGTCGGCCACCAGCAGCGCCACGACCACCTTGGCGAAGAGCGTGCTGGCGACGTACGGCATCGGCGGCTCGACCTCGGCGAGCCACCGCTCCAGCGCGGCCCGGCCGTCGGCGGTCAGCGCGTACGCGGTGCGGTCGGGACCGCCCTCGCGGTCCTGCCCGGCCGGCGCCACCAGGCCGTCCCGCTGCAACCGGCCGAGGGTCGAGTAGACCTGCCCGAACGCCAGCGGCCTGGCCCGGGGCAGGCGCTCGTCGTGGGCGCGCTTCAGCTCGTAGCCGTGCCGGTTGCCGGCGGCCAGCAGCCCGAGCAGCACGTGCGGTGTGGACACGCGGCTCACTATTCGCCGAGTGAATAGTGGCTGTCAAGGAGGCCCGCGCGGCGGGGTGCCGCGCGGGCCTGTGGAAAGGAGGGGGAGGTCGACCGATCAGGCGCCCGCCGACCAGCCCGGGTCCCGGCCGGTCAGGGCGAGCAGGCGGTCCATCTCCGGGGCGTCCGACGACGACGTCCCCACCGGCTCCGCGAAGACGCCCTGCTCCCGGGCCGCCGGCCCCATCTGCTCGCACAGGGCGTACAGCGGGGGCAGCACCTCGGGCGCGGGGCGGTACGGCTGCCCGGTGGCGACGGCCAGGTCCCAGGCGTGCACCGTCAGGTCCAGCAGCACCATGGTGCCGACCGTCTCCTGCGGCAGCCCCATGCCGGGTGAGACGCCGTCCAGCGCGGCCGGATCCGACCACGCCTCGACCAGTTTCGCGGTCTCCGCCTCGAACCGGTCCCGCCAGCCCTCGGCCAGGTGGTCGGGCTTCTCCGTCCACTCCGGCTGCCGCTTGCCCGCGAGGGCCTGGAAGTTGACCACCACGTCGTAGAGGTGGTTGAGCAGGTCGCGCACCGCGTACTCGCTGCACGGGGTCGGCAGGTCCAGTTGGTCGTCCGAGACCCCCCGCACCGCCGCGACGGCACGGGGCGCCGCGGCTGACAGGAGGTTGCTGATCTCTGTGGCCATGGGGATCAGCGTACGAGAACGGGCACCCGGGCGGGAACCGGCAGCGAGCAGGCGATCACGCGCTGGTGAAGGAGTTCCGCGACCACTCGGGTCAGTTGCGGCGCAGGGCGACCACGGCGACGTCGTCGTGGATCTCCGGCGGGGCCAGCTCGACGAGGAGCCGTTCGCAGAACCGGTCCAGGTCGTCGTCGACCCGGCTGGCGGCCACGGCCAGCGCGGCCAGCCCGTCGTCGATCGTGGTGTCCCGCCGCTCGATCAGGCCGTCGGTGTAGAACACGAGCGTCGCCCCGGCCGGCAGCACGAACTCCAGGTCGGGCGGCCGTTGCGCGCGGACCCCGAGCAGCGGGGCCGAGTGCTGCACGAACTCCACCTTGCCGTCCAGGCTGAGCGCTGGCGGCAGGTGACCGGCGCTGGCCAGCCGCACCCGGCCGCTGGGCGGATGCAGCAGCAGCACGCAGATCGTGGCCAGCTCGTTGGGGAGCAGGGTGCGCATGAGGTTGTTGACCCGGTCCAGGATCTCGCCCGGCTGGTGCCCCTCCACCGCGTACGCCCGCACCGCGTGCCGCAGCTCGGCCATCACCGTCGCGGCGTGCAGCGAGTGTCCGGCCACGTCGCCGATCGCCAGCAGCAGGTGACCGTCGAGCATCACCAGCTCGTAGAAGTCGCCGCCCACCTCGGTCTGCGCGCTCGCCGGCTCGTAGCGGACGGCCAGGTCGAGCCCGTTGACCTGCGGTATCCGGCGCGGCAGCAGGCTGCGCTGGAGGGTCACCGCGATGCGGTGCTCCTCGTCGAAGGAGCGCTGCCCCTCCACCGCCGCCGCCACCGCCTGGGCGAGCTGCCGCAGCACCGGGGTGCGGGCGGTCTGCGTGGCGGTGGGCACGACGACGTAGAGCGGCGCGCGGTCCTCGCGCAGCCGGGCGGCGGCCACCGTGACCGTGTCGTCCGCCGGCCAGTCGACCAGACCCCAGGCGGCCGGCTCGTCCACCCGGACCGTCGTTCCGGTCGGCACCCCGGTGTCGTCGACGATCCACGGAACGATGCTGGCCGCGCCGCCGGGGCCGTCCGCGATCCCGGCGAGGCAGTCGCCGTCGAACGTCTCGGCGATCACGGCGGCCGGGCTCTTGAAGATCTGCGCGGCGCCGGTCGCCGCCGCCTCCAGCAGCCGCGCGAAGTTCGGGGCGGAGTGCACCGCCACGGTGGTGTCGGCGAGCCCGAGCAGCCGTTCGGCGAGCAGCTCCGCGCGTTGCCGGGCCCGGTAGTAGCGCAGCACCGCGTGGGAGGTGGCGACCAGCTCCTCCGGCTCGATCGGCTCGGCCAGGTACGCGTCCGCGCCCCGGGTCAGCCCCTGCGCCCGGTCCGCCACGTCCACCGCGTGCGCGGACACATGGATCACCGGCATCGCCGGGTGCGCCGACTTGATCCGTTCACAGACCTCGAACCCGTTCAGGTCGGGCAGCCGCACGTCGAGCACCACGAGATCGATCGGGTCCACCCCGACCCGGGCCAGCGCCTCGGTGCCTGTCTCGGCTTCCAGCACGGTGAAGCCCGCCCGGGAGAGCCAGCTGACCAGGAGGTAGCGCTTGGTCGGGCTGTCGTCGACCACCAGCACCGTCACCGGGCCACCCTCCACGGTCACGCTCCTCCCGTGGGCAGGGTGACCGTGAACGTGCTGCCCCGGCCCGGCTCGCTGGACACCACCAGGGTGCCGCCGAGCAGGGTGACCAACCGCCGCGCGTACGGCAGGCCGAGGCCGGTGCCGCCGGCCCGGGTCGCGCCGGGCACCTGGTAGAACTCCTCGAAGATCCGCTCCTGCAGCTCCGGCGGGATGCCCGCGCCGGTGTCGGAGACGGTGAGCGACCACTGGTCCTCCCGCCGCTCCGCCCGCAGCCGGACCTCCCCGCGCTCGGTGAACTTGAGCCCGTTGTGCAGCAGGTTGCGCAGGACCTGGGCGAGCAGCACCTCGTCGGTGCGCAGCGTCGCCGGGACGGGCGGCTCCTCCACCACCAGCTCCACGTCGGGCCGGGTGGCGAGGGCCCGTAGCGTGCCGCGCAGCTGGCCGAAGACCGGCCGCAGGTCGACCTCGGCCCAGTCGGGCTCGATCCGACCCGACTCGGCCTTGGCCAGGTCGAGCAGCTCGTTGACCAGCGCGAGGAGGTCACCCGCCGAGGAGCGGATCAGCCCGACCTGGCGGGCCTGCTCGGCGGTGAGCGGGTCGGAGGCGGAGTCGCCGAGCAGCCGGCCCAGCCCCATGATCGCGGTGACCGGTGCCCGCAGCTCGTGGCTGACGTTCGCCAGGAACCGGCTCTTCGACTCGCTCGCCGCGCGCAGCTGGGCGGACTTCTCGTCCAGCTCGGCATAGAGGGCCACCACGCCCCGGTTGGTCTCCTCCAGCTCCTCGGTGAGCTGGTTGTAGAGCGCCATGACCCCGCGGTTGGTCTCGGCCAGTTCCTCGTTCAGGACGGCCAGCTCGTCGCGCTGGCTGCGTACCTCGTCGAGGGCGGCGATCAGTTGCGCGTTCTGGGCGGCCAACTCGTCCAGGGCGCTGCCCGGGGCGTTCCGGTCGAGCTCGGACCGCAGCTCGGCGAGACGCTCGGGGGTCAGCACCTCTGCGGTGACCGGGACACGTCGGGACATCCTCACGACCGTATCCCCCTGTCGTGTCACCACGCCCAGCTTGTCCACCAAACGCGCCACCGCGCCGGACTGGGGCTCGTACCGCCCGTCGGGCAGCGGGCGCACCGGGACGAGGTCCACCCGGAGGTGCCGCCTGCCGTCGACGGCGTCGTCGACGAGGACGAATGTCACGTCCGCCCCGCCGACGGAGCGCAGCAGGTCCCGGGCGACCTCGCTGAGCGCCGTGGCGATGCGTACCTGGTCCTGGTGCTCCAGCCCCACCGCACCGGCGACCTCACGGCCCCGCTGCCGCACGACGAAGATGTCGTGTTCGACCCGCAGCGCCATCTGCAGCAGCGGCGCCCCGGCGGGTCCGGTCACGACCATGCCCGGACGGCCAGGACGCAGGCGTCGTCGCGACGCGTGCCGGCGTCCCGCAGCACCGTCGCGGCCACCACCAGGGGCGACCGGTCGACGAGACCGGGATAGTCGGCGAGCTGCCAGCGGTCGACCACCCCGTCACTGTGCATGACCAGCAGGGCGTCGGCGTCGAAGGGGTAGTCGTACTCCCGCACCGAGGGACGCTGGTGCCCGGCGATGCCGGGCAGCGAGACCAGGCCCCGCCGCTTGCCGTCCGCGCCGATGACGGCGGCGGAGATGTTGCCCAGCCCCGAGTAGCGCAGCACCCCCGCCGCCGGGTCCGGCTCGGCCACGGCCAGCGCCGCGCCCCGGGTGTGCGACATCGAGCGGTGCAGGTGCGCCACGACCGCCGACGGCGCCCCCGCCGGCGCCCTGCGGAACGCGTCGAGCGCGGCGTCGGTGGCGGCGGAGGCGAGCGGCCCGTGCCCCAGGCCGTCGCAGACCAGCACCTGGCGCCGGCCCTCGACGATCCGCCACGCGTACCCGTCGCCGCTGACCGACTCCCCGGCCAACGGCCGGCTGAGCGCGCCGACCCAGGGCCGCTCGTGCCCACCGTCGCGGTTCGGCCAGATCTGTACGGCGAGGACGGTGCCGCGCTCCGGCCGGGAGTAGCCGTCGAACCAGCTGGCCTGCCGGACGATCGCGCCGAGGCCGATGCCGAGCGTCCCGGCGGTGGAGTGACCGTCCTGGGAGGAGGCGGTGAGGTCGGCCATTCCCGGCCCGGTGTCGAGGGCGATCAGCTCCACGCCGGCCTCCCCGTCGCGCCGCACCGGCCGCAGCAGCAGGACACCGTCGTCGGCGTGCTTGACCAGGTTGCTGGTCAGTTCTGCGGCGACGATGGCCAGGTCGGCCGTGCGGGCGGCGCCCAGGTCGAGCTGGGCGCCGAGCCGTTCGGCGGCCCGGCGCACCGCGCTGGCCGCGCTGCCGCTCTCGACCCGGAACCAGACTCCGCGGTCGGAGACCGCATCGTCGTTCACCGGGACCATTTGGTGACCGTGATCCGGGTTCCCTCACCCGCGGCGGTCTGGATGTCGAACTCGTCGACCAGCCGGCGGGCGCCGCTGAGCCCGAGGCCGAGCCCGCCGCCGGTGGTGTAGCCGTCGGTCAGCGCCAGGTCGAGGTCGGCGATGCCCGGGCCGGAGTCGGCGAAGACGATCCGCACGCCCCGTCGCCGGCCGTTGTCGACCGTGCTCACCTCGACCATGCCGCCTCCGCCGTACACCAGTGTGTTGCGGGCCAGCTCGCTCGCCGCGGTGACGACCTTGGTCTGGTCGACCAGCGAGAGCTTGACCGCCACCGACACCGTACGCACCAGCTGCCGGACGCGGACCACGTCCTCGTCGCTGCGGATCGCCTGTGCCTGTGGCTGGCCCAGGTCGACTCCGGCGGTCATGACAACGCCGTCGTCTCGGTGTCCGGTTCGTCATCGAACGCGAGTTCGTGCTCGTCGGCGTGGGCCGCCGCGATCAGCTCCATGCCCCGCTCGACGTTGAGCGCCGTCCGGATGCCGTTGAGCGACAGGCCCAGCTCCACCAGGGTGATGGCGACGGCGGGACGCATCCCGACCACGACCGTCTCCGCGTCGAGCACCTTGGAGATCGAGGCGATGGTCGACAGCATCCGCCCGACGAAGGAGTCGACGATGTCCAGGGCGGTGATGTCGATGATCACGCCGTGGCAGCCGGTGGCGACGATCCGCTCCGCGAGGTCCTCCTGGAGCTGGACCGCCGTCTGGTCGGACATGTCGACCTGGATGGAGACCAGCAGGATGTCGCCGATCTTGAGGATCGGCACCCGCTCCATCAGGCCTCCCGGCGCTGGCGGCGGCCGGTCTCGACCCCGGTGAGCCGGAGCACGTGCCGCAGCGCGTCGGCGAGGCTGGCCTTGGTGGCGATGTCGCCGAACTCGATGCCCAGGGCCACGATGGTCTGCGCGATCTGCGGCCGGATGCCGGAGATGATGCAGTCGGCGCCCATCAGCCGGGCGGCCACCACGGTCTTGAGGATGTGCTGGGCGACCTGGGTGTCCACCGCCGGTACGCCGGTGATGTCGATGATCGCGTAGGGCGAGCCGGTGTCGACCAGGGTCTGGAGCAGCCGCTCCATCACCACCTGGGCCCGGGCCGAGTCGAGGGTGCCGACCAGCGGCACGGCGACCACGCCCTCCCAGAGCTTCACCACCGGGGTGGAGAGCTCCAGCAGCTGCTCCGCCTGGTCGGCGATGAGGCTCTCACGGGTGCGTACGAAGCTCTCGAAGGTGAACAGACCCATCTGGTCGATCAGCCCGGAGAAGGCGACGTAGTCGCGGAGCGTGTGGGGGCCGCCCTCGGCCTCCATCAGCTCCAGCAGCACCTCCTTGAGGGAGAACACGCTGACCGCGGTCTCGGAGGCGGAGAAGCCCTGCCGGGCACGTCCCCGGGAGAGCTCGGAGAGCACGGCGCGCAGCTCCGTCGCCTGCTCGGAGTCGAGGTCGACCGCACCCTGCTGACCGGCAGTGATCATGCTAGAGTGCAGCTCCTGCATCTGCCGGCGCAGCTCGCCCTGACTGAGTCGCCCGCGCAGCGACCCGGCGGCGATCTCCGTCCAGCGCTGCAAGATCCGCTCGGCGTGACCGGTCAGCAGACCGGCCAGCCGGCTGCTTTCCTCGACGCTCAACGCCATGGTGAACCCCCTTCGACCTCGACGGCGGACTCTATCACCGGAGGCCGGAGCACTACTTGCCGCAGTGCAAACGAATGAGGACGGCCACCGGATACCGGCTCCCGTTCTGCGTACCACCCCGATCGTGGGATACCGTTTCCCCGATAACAGGAGGTCTGGCGAATGTCCTTGACGGTGCACACGGAACAGCGCGGCGACGTGGTCGTCGTATCGGTCGCGGGCGAGCTGGACATGGCGACCGCACCGCAGCTTCAGGACCAGATCACCGACCTGCTCGACAAGGGCCGCAGCCGGCTCGTCTTCGACCTGGCGAACGTCTCGTTCTGCGACTCCACGGGGCTGTCGGTGTTCGTCCGGGCCAAGAACAGCTGCGACGAGGCGGGCGGCGTGGTACGGCTGGCCGCTCCGCAGCGGGGCGTGCTCCGCATCCTCGAGGTGAGCGGTCTCGTCGAGGTGCTGCACACCTACCCGACGGTCGACCAGGCCGTGGCCGGCGACCCCACGCCGGCCACCTCCTGACGGTCCCCCCTCACGCCTCGTCCTCGATGTGTCGGGGACGGGCGATCACCATGCCCGCGCAGGTCTGCACGGCGAGGGCCGCCAGCAGGAACCCGATCGGGGCGGTCCACCCGCCGGTCGTCCCGTAGAGGATGCCGACCAGCAGTGGCCCCAGCGCGGCGATGAGATAGCCGACGCTCTGGCTGAACGCGGAGAGCGCCACCGTCCCCTCGGCGGTCCGCGCGCGCAGCCCGATGGTGGCCAGGATCATCGGGAAGGCGCTCTGCCCGATCGCGAGCAGCACCACCCAGAGCAGCGCCCCGCCGTGCGGCGCGACGGCCATCCCGACGTAGGCGAGGGCCATCGCGGCGGAGAGCGTGAGCACCAGCGGGTGCAGGGTGCGCAGCCGCCCGGCCAGGGTCGGCATCAGCAGCGCGATCGGCACGCCCAGCGCCGTCACCCCGGCGAGCAGCAGGCCGGCGTCCTGCGGCCGGTAGCCCGCGTCGCGGAAGAGCTGGGCCAGCCAGCCCATGATCGCGTAGGCGCCCAGCGACTGCGTCCCGAAGTAGACCGCCATCGCCCAGCCGAGCCGGGTCCGCCCGGGCCGGATCCGGCGGGGACGGGGCGCCACCGCCGTCGGGGTCGCCGCCCGTCGGGCGGCGCGCGCCCGCAGCGCCAGCGGCACCCACGGGAGTACGGCCACCAGGGCCAGCCCGGCCCAGACGGCGAGCCCGGCCCGCCAGGTGCCGAAGAGGTGCGCCACCGGCACCGCCGCCGCGGCGGCCACGGTCGCGCCCACCGTCAACGTCATCGAGTACGCCCCGGTGACCAGTCCGACGCGGTGCGGGAAGTACTGCTTGACCAGGAGCGGGAGCAGGACGTTCGCCACCGCGATCCCGGCCAGCGCGAGTGCGCTGCCGGCGATGAAGACCAGCGCGGAGTCCGTACCGACCCGGACGAGCTGCCCGGCGGCGAGGATCAGCATCGCCACCACCAGCACCCGGGCCGGGGAGTTCTTGCGGACCAGCCGGGGAGTGAGTGACCCGAAGACGGCGAAGGCGACCGCGGGCAGGGTGGTCACGACCCCGGCCAGCGCCCCGGAGAGGGCCAGGCCGCCGCGTACCTCGTCGAGCAGGGCGCCGAGGCTGGTGATCGCGGCCCGCAGGTTGAGCGCCACGAGCAGCATGCCGACGAGCACGAGCAGGCCACCGGCGACCGGACCGGCCGGCGCGGTGGCGGCGCGGGACGACCGGACGGCGGCACCCGCCGCATCCGGCGGGGCGCCGGCGTCGACGGGAGCGGCCGGCACGGCGATGGTTGGCGGGGTCATGCGTCCGAACCTACAATCATGGGATGAATTCCGGGCAGGTGTTGTAACCAGTGCCACCGTCGGTTGATTCCGCCGCCGCGCCGCCCCGGGGACACCGGGTGCGGCAGACCATCGCGCAGCTCAGGGAGCGGATCCTCGGGGGCGAGTGGCCGGTCGGCGGGCGGATCCCCACCGAGCCGCAGCTGGTCGCGGCGCTCGGCGTCGGGCGCAACACGGTCCGCGAGGCGGTACGGGCGCTGGTGCACGCCGGGGTGCTGGAGTGCCGGCAGGGCTCCGGGACGTACGTGGTGTCGACCGACGAGCTGGCCCCGGTGGTGGCCCGCCGGCTCACCGCCGACCGGATGGCCGAGGTGGTCGAGGTCCGCCGCGCCTTCGAGGTGGAGGCCGCCCGGCTCGCCGCGCTGCGGCGTACGACCGAGGACCTGGCGGCCCTGGACGGCGCGCTCGCCGCCCGCGAGGCGGCCTGGCGCGGCGGCCGGGTCGACGAGTTCGTGGAGGCCGACGCGGCGCTGCACACCGCCGTGGTCGCGGCGGCGCACAACGGCATGCTCGCCGAGCTGTACGCCTCGGTCGGCGCGGCGCTGCGCAGCACGGTCGCCCAGTCGATGGGCGACGCGCTGGAGCCGGAGCGCTACGTCGACCACTCCCGGCTGGTCGAGGCGGTCCGGGCCGGCGACGCGGACCGCGCGGCGATCGAGGCCGGCGCTTTTCTGGAGCCCGCGCCCGGGGCATAGGTTGTGCCGGACGGAAGACCGGACACCTCGGGAGTACGGATGCTCAAGGGCTTCAAAGACTTCATCATGCGCGGAAACGTCGTCGACCTGGCGGTCGGTGTCGTCATCGGTGCCGCGTTCACGGGCGTGGTCACCCAGCTCACCAAGTCGTTCCTGGAACCACTGGTCCGGGTGCTCATCGCGCTGCTCACCGGCAGCAAGAACGGCCTCACCGGCTCCACGCCGACCTTCCGCGAGATCCCGTTCGACTGGGTGGCCTTCGTCAACGCGCTGATCACCTTCCTGCTCACCGCGGCGGCGCTCTACTTCCTCGTGGTGTTCCCGATGAACAAGCTGGCCGAGCGGCGCAAGCGGGGCGAGGAGCCGCCGCCGAAGGCGCCGAGCGAGGAGGTCCGGCTGCTCACCGAGATCCGCGACGCCCTGGTCGCCGCCGGCCACACCACCCCCGGACAGCGGCGCGGCGCGCTCGACGACGTGCTCGGCCGCCGGGAGGAACCGCCCACCGGGCGCTGAACCCGACGCACGCACATCGGCCCCTGCGGGATTCCCGCAGGGGCCGCACATTTTCGTACTCCTGTTCGATAGAGTCCCCGCCATGGAGCAGCGGAAGCACTGGTGGAACGGGAAATGGGGCCGGCTGGCCCGGCGCGACGTCTTCCTCCGGGTGGACGGCGACCGGTGGCACGTCGAGCAGCGTGCCGGCGGCTCCGAGGGCGTCTCCCGGTTCTACGAGCACGACACCGCCGACGAGGCCGAGGAGACGGTCCGGGCCCTGCTCCAGGGCACCGACACGTGGCGTGAGCTCTCCCCCCGCCCGCCGAGCGCGTGGTCCCCCGAGTCCTGAGCGAGGCCCGCCGAGGGGCGGAGGGCGGTTTAGCCGGAGCGGGGGCCGGGAACCGCGCCAGAATGGAGCAGCAGGGCATCGAGCGACAGGCGACGGTTTCCCGGGTCACCACGGGCATGCGGGTGATCGACGTGGACGGCACCGAGGTGGGCACCGTCGACCTCGTCCAGCGGGGCGACCCGAACGCCGTGACCGTGCAGGCGCCGACCGCCGACCCGGGCAGCAGCCTGGACGAGCTGATCGAGTCGACGGCGGTCGAGGAGCCGGACGTGCCGGCCGACCTGGCGGCCCGGCTGCTGCACAGCGGCTACCTGAAGGTCTCCACCGACCTGGTCCGCACCGGCGCGGTCTACGTGCTCGCCGAGCAGATCGCCGCCGTCACCGACGGCCAGGTACGCCTCGACGTCCCGGCCCGGGACCTGCCGGCCGAGGAGTGAACGACGTACCGCCGCAGCGCGCCCGTCCAGCGCCGCCCAGGCCCACAGTGGCGGGGCCGTGATGTCGTAGACGACTCAGCTCGACAGCGCGTGGAGAGTCAGGTGCAGCGCGGCCGATGCCGAAGTCACCGCCGGTGGTGTCCACCCGCCGTGGAGGCCAGGTGCGGCGCGTGGAGGGGGTGCGGCGCGTGGAGGGTCAGGTGCCGCCGGCCCGGCCGCCACTCGGCGACGAGGCGACCGCGACGGAATCCGGTCCTGCCGAAGCCGGCCCGGCCGCACCCGGTTCGGTCGACGCCGGCCCGCCGGAGCGGTTGCGGAAGAGCAGGAGCATCACCCCGCCGGCGACCAGTCCCCAGAACGCGCCGCCCACGCCGACAAGGCTCACCCCCGAGGCGGTGACCACGAAGGTGACCACCGCGGCCTCGCGGGCCGCCGGCTCCGCCAGCGCCGAGGTGAGCGCGGTGGCCAGCGCGCCGAGCAGCGCCAGCCCGGCGACCGCCTCGATCAGCACCGGCGGGGCGAGCGCCACCAGCGCGGTCGCCGCCCCGGCGCCCAGCCCCAGCAGGGCCAGCCCGATCCCGGCGGTGACCGAGGCGATCCAGCGGCGGTCGGGGTCCGGGTGGGCGTCCGGGCCGGCGGCCAGGGCGGCGGTGATCGCGGCGAGGTTGACCGCGTGCCCGCCGGCGGGCGCGGCGACCACGGTGGTCAGCCCCGTGGCGCGCAGCGCGGCGCCGAAGGGCGGCCGGTAGCCGTAGCCGACCAGCACCGCCATCCCGGGGACGTTCTGCGCGGCCATGGTGACCAGGAAGAGCGGCAACGCGAGGCCGATCAGGGCGGAGACGTTCCAGGCCGGGGCGGTCAGCTCGACCGCGGGCAGCAGCCGCGCGCCGCCGAGCCCGGAGACCGGGGTGGTCAGCGCGATCGCCGCCACCGCGACGACCAGCGCGCCCGGCACCGCCCACCGCCGGGCGAACCGGTGCAGCAGCAGCCAGGCCAGCACCACGGGGACGGCCAGCCGGGGCACCTCGACCAGCGCGCGGACGGGGGCGGTGCAGAGCGGCAGCAGGACCCCCGCGAGCATCGCGCCGGCGATCGGCCGGGGGATCGCCGCGACGGCCCTCCCGAGCGCGGGGAACAGCCCGGCGGCCACGATCAGCACGCCCGAGACGAGGAACGCCCCGACGGCGACGGGCCACCCGCCGGGCACCGCGCCGGTGGCGACCAGCAGCGCCGCGCCGGGGGTGGACCAGGCGACGCTCATCGGGATCCGGTGCCGCAAACCCAGCCACACGGCGGAGAGGCCGGAGGCCACGCACACCGCCAGCAGCCCGGAGGCGGCCTGCGCGTCCGACGCGCCGACGGCCCGCAGGCCGGCGAGCACCACCGTGAACGAACTGGCGAACCCGACCAGCGCGGTCACCACGCCCGCCAGCACCGGTTGCGACCGTCCCGCCATCCCACTCCCCCGACCGTTCCGTTTACGGAACACGAACCTGTAGCACCATAGCGGGGTGCCGCAGACGTCACCAGTCCACCGATCGGCCCCCGATCCGGGCGCCGAGGCCGTCGGTCGCCGGGTGCGCGCCCTGCGCGAGGAGCGCGGGATGTCGCTGTCCGCCCTCGCCCGGCTCGCCGGGGTGGGCAAGGCGACCCTCTCCGGCCTGGAGAACGGCACCCGCAACCCGACCCTGGAGACGCTCTACGCGATCACCGCGCAGCTCGGCGTACCGCTGACGGCCGTGCTCTCCGGCCCGGCCTCCGGGCCGACGGTCCGCGGCGCTGCGGTCAGCGCCATCCTGCTGGAGGTCTTCGAGGACACCGACGCCACCTACGAGCTGTACCGGATGCTGGTCGCGCCCGGCCCGGGGCAGCTCTCCCCCGCGCACCAGCGGGGCGTCACCGAGCACGTCACCGTCTTCTCGGGCGTGCTGCGCGCCGGCCCGGTCGACGCGCCGCTGACCGCCGGCGCCGGCGGGCACCTGCGCTGGACGTCGGACGTGCCGCACGTGTACGCCGCCGTCGGCGACGAGGAGGTCGCCGCCAGCCTCCTGCTCCGCTACCCCCGCCCCTGAGCACCCGCCGGCCACGCGGGCCGCACCGGCCCCGCCCGTCGGCTCAGCCGTCGACCGGGGTCGGCACCGGCAGTCGCCGCTGCACCGCCCAGATCGCCGCCTCGGTACGCGACGCCGACCCGGTCTTGCGCAGCAGGTTGGACACGTGCACGGTGACCGTCCGCACCGAGATGCCGAGGGCGCGCGCGGCCTGCTTGTTGGACATCCCGGCGACCAGGCAGCCCAGCACCTCGATCTCCCGCCCGGTCAGCTCGGCGTCGACCGGGTCGGCGGGTCGGTGCGGCGCCGCCCTCGGCGAGCGGGGGGCGGGCGGCGGCCGGAGCAGCGCCTCGGGCCCCCGGCCGGCGTGCGCGGCGAGCAGTTCGGTCAGCGCGTACGGATTGCCGCCGGTGCGCTGCCAGACGGCGCGCACCAGCCGGCCGGACGGGCGCGGGTCCGCGTACACCTGGGTCAGCACCTCGGCGACCTCGGCCGGGAGCAGCGGTCCGAGGTGTTGGCGGACGGCGCCCCGGACGCCGCAGAGCCGGGCCAGGGCGCGGATCGCGAGGTCCGGCGCGACGGCGTCCTCGGCGGGCCGGCTCGCCACCACCAGCAGCGCCGGCAGGTCGGCGGCAGTCGCCAGCTCGCCGACCAGGTTCAGGCTGGCCGGGTCGAGGGCGTGCAGGTCCTCCACCACCAGTACGGCCGGGCCGGCGCCGACCAGCAGCCGGACGACCCGCACCGCGAGCCGCAGCAGGGTGCCCGGCGCGTAGCGCTCGCGCGGCGCGGTCGGCTGCTGGGCGAGCCAGGCCAGCGCGTCCGGCGGCAGGTCGAGCCGGCTCGTGTCCCGGCCCGTGAGAACGGCGGCCAACCAGTCGTACGGGGCGGGGCTGTGCACCCGGGCGGCACCGGAGAGCACCACCGCCGGCCGGGGGGCGAACGCGTCCAGGGCGGCCGCGACCAGCAGGGACTTGCCCACCCCGGCCTCACCGGTGATCACCGCGACGGCCGGCGCGGAGCGACGGGAGGTGACCACGGCGGACCACGCCCGGTCGAGCTCGGCAAGCTCACCGGCGCGCCCGACCATGGACACCGGCATCATTCCCCAACCCTACGCAGTAGTGCGTAGAGACGGCGGGAGGGTGTTCTTGGCAAGCTTGACCCCATGACGCTGATCCTCCGCTCGGCCATCCTCAACGACATCGGCCTGGTCCGCACCAACAACGAGGACTCCGCCCTCGCCGGTGACCGCCTCGTCGCGGTCGCGGACGGCATGGGCGGCCTGCCCGCGGGCGAGGTGGCGAGCGAGATCGTCATCCGCATCCTGGACGAGCTGAGCCCGCCGACCACCCCCGACGAGGCGGCCGCGGCGCTGCGGGCCGTGGTGAGCACGGCGAACCGGCGCATCCACGCCGCCATCACCGTCGACCCGGCGCGTGACGGCATGGGTACGACGCTGACCGCCGCCCTGCTCGCCGGGGACGCGCTGGTGCTGGCCCAGGTGGGTGACTCCCGCTGCTACCTGCTGCGCGACGGGGAGCTGACCCAGCTCACCCGGGACGACACCTTCGTGCAGGCGCTGGTCGACCAGGGGGCGCTCTCGCCCGAGCAGGCGCGCCACCACCCGCAGCGGTCCCTGGTGACCCGGGCGGTGCAGGGCTCGGACACGCCCCCGGCGATCGGGGTGCTCACGGTGGTCGCCGGCGACCGGCTGCTGCTGTGCAGCGACGGGCTCTCCGACTACGTCGAGGACGGCACGATCGCCGCCGCGCTGAGCACGTACGGCGACCGTCACCAGTGCGGCGAGCAGCTGGTCAAGCTCGCCCACCAGGCCGGCGCGCCGGACAACGTGACCGTCGTGGTCTCGGACGTCGTCGCCGGCTGAGCCCGTCCCGGTCCCTCTCGCGGGCGGCCGCCGCCAGCTAGGTAGTTGTGTCATCTAGGTGGCGCCGCTATGTTCCTCGGGTGGATTCCGACCGGCGCGGGCAGTGGCTGCGCGGGGTGCTCGACCTCTGCGTCCTGGCCCTGCTGCGCGAGGGCGAGTCCTACGGCTACCAGCTCGCCCAGGCGCTGGAGGCCGCCGGCATCGGGCCGATCCAGGGCGGCACGCTCTATCCGGTGCTGCTGCGCCTGCAACGCACCGGTCTGGTCACCGCCGAGTGGCGGGAGGGCGCCTCCGGGCCGGCCCGCAAGTACTACCGGCTCACCGACAGCGGGCGGGCGACCCTGCGCCAGGGCGGCAGCGCCTGGCAGGCGTTCGTCGCCCCGGTGACCGGCCTCGTCACGAAGGGGGTCGACGGATGAACGCCGACGAGTGGCTGCGGGCGTTCGCGGCCGAGTTGGACCGGCGCCGGGTCCGGGCGGACGCCGCCCGGCACGTGGTCGCCGAGGCCGCCACGCACCTGCGCGACGGCGGGGGCGACCCCTGGGCCGTCTTCGGCCGGCCACAGGACTACGCCGCCGCGATCGTCGAGACCATCGGCACCTCGCCCGGTCCGCGTCCCGGACCGGTCCGGCTGCACGCACGGGGCATCACCAAGCGGTACGGGCGACGCACCGTCCTGCGCGACGCGTCGCTGACCGTCCGGGCCGGACAGATCGCCGCCGTGATCGGGGCGAACGGCAGCGGCAAGAGCACCTTCCTGCGCGTCTGCGCTGGGCTGGTCTCCCCCGACGCCGGGGACGTGACCGTCTCCGGCCGGGTCGGCTACTGCCCCCAGCAGGGCGGCACCGCCGACTTCCTGCTGCCCGACGAGCACTTCGTGCTGATCGGCGCCGGCCGGGGCGTGGCCCGGGGGCCGGCCCGCCGCGCCGGCCGGTCGGCGGCCCGCCACCTCGGCTGGGAGGCCGACGGCGACGTCCTCGCCCGCAACCTCTCCGGCGGCACCCGGCAGAAGCTGAACCTGACCATGTCCACCCTCAGCGAGCCGGACGTGCTGCTGCTCGACGAGCCATACCAGGGCTTCGACCAGGGCACGTACGTCAACTTCTGGGACCAGCTCGCCCGGCTGCGCGACGAGGGACGGGCGATCGTCGTGGTGACCCACCTGCTCAACCAGCTCGACCGGGTCGACCTGGTGCTCGACCTGACCCCGGCCACCCAGGGAGGGCGTGCGTGAACCGCCTCGTCACCGTCGCCGAGATGACCCTGCGGGAGCTGCTGCGCCGTCGGGGCGTGCTCCTGCTGCTGCTGTTGATGCCGCTGGCGTTCTGGCTGATCCGGCGGGACTCCCACGTCGGGCAGTCGGTGCGTTCGCTGCTGCTCGGCATCAGCTGGGCCGTCAGCACCGCCGCCCTCTTCGCCACCGGCGCGGCCCGCGAGCTGGAGCCCCGGCTGCGGCTGGCCGGCTACCGCCCGCACGATCTCTACCTCGGCCGGCTGCTCGGCCTGTGGGCGGCCGGGCTCGTCCTGTCCGTACCGTTCTTCGTGCTCACCGTCGTCGACGCGCCCGAGCTGCGGCACGGCGGGGTGGCGGTGGCGATGCTCTGCTGCGTGGGGGTCGCCGCGCCGTTCGGGATGCTGATCGGCGCGCTGCTCCCCCGCGAGTTGGAGGGGACGCTGCTGCTGCTCACCGTGGTGGCGGTGCAGATGCTGATCGACCCGGCCGGCACCGGCGCGAAGCTGACCCCGTTCTGGTCCAGCCGGGAGATCGCCACCTGGGCGGTGGACCACACCGACTCCGGCTACCTGACCAGGGGCTCGCTGCACGGGCTGGCCGTCACCGCGCTGCTGATCGGCACCGTGGCGGCCGTGTTCAGCGTCCGGCTGCGCCGCCGCCGGCACCTGCGACACCTGCCGATCGGCTGACCGCGCGCCGGGCCGGTCACCGGCGATTGCGGTTGCGGCGACCGCCGGGCCGGGATGGGATGGGCGGATGACCGTCCGCCGGGTGAACGCCGAGGAAAGACTGTCCACCAGCTTCGCGCTCGGCGCGTACGCGTTCGAGGCGTCGCCGCGCAGCGCGGCACGGGCAGAGGAGTTCCGCGGCTACCTGCCCTACAACGAGGGCAACCGGACGCTGGTGGTCGAGGAGGGCGGCGTCGCGCTGGCCGCCGCGTCGGCGATCCCGATGCGGCAGAACCTGCGCGGCGAGGTGCTGCCGATGGCCGGCGTCGCCGGGGTAGCCACCCACCCGCTGGCCCGCCGGCGCGGGCACGTACGCACCCTGCTGCACCGGCTCCTCGACGAGATGCGCGACGAGGGGCACCAGCTGAGCGCGCTCTACCCGTTCCGGCCGTCGTTCTACGCCCGGTTCGGCTACGTGGGGCTGCCGAAGCCGCGTACCGTCACGTTCTCGCCGGCCGACCTGGGCGAGCTGCTCGGCGCCGACCTGCCCGGCGAGGTGGGCTGGGAGCGGATCGGCAAGGGCTACCAGACCTGGCGCGCGTTCACCGAGAAGTGCCTGGGTGAGCGGCACGGCTTCGCGATCTTCCCCGGTTACCGCGACGTGGGGTTGCGCGACCGCGACGAGCACTGGCTGCTGACGGCCCGTACGGGCGGCACGGTCACCGGCGCGGTGCTCTACCGGATCGACGACCACGGCGGCACGCTCGCCGCCGGCGACCTGCTCGCGGCCGATCCGGTCGCCCGGGCGCTGCTGTTGCAGTTCTTCGGCCGGCACGTCGACCAGGTGGAGCGGGTGACCGTCCAGGTGCCCGTCGACGAGGTGCCGGAGCTGTGGCTGACCGACCTGGCCGTGCACGTCGAGGCGCGGGTGGCCCGACCGAGTTACGCCGCGCCGATGGCCCGGCTGCTGTCGGTCGACGCGCTGGCGGGGCTGCCGGTCGGGGCGGGCCGGGTGCGGGTGGAGCTGACCGGCGACCGGTGGCTGGCCGGGTCGTACCTGCTGGACGGCACGACCGGCGCGCTGGAGCTGGTCACCGGGGCCGCCGCCACCGCCGGCTCGCCGCCGATCTGCACGCTGACCGCCGCCGGCATCTCCGCCCTGGCGTACGGCGTGCTGGACCCGGTGGAGGTGGGCCTGCGCGGGCTGGGCGACGTGTCGACGGACGCGGCGGCGGAGCTGCGCCGCCTCTTCCCCCGCCAGCACCCGTACGTCTTCGCCGACTTCTGACCGCGCCTCCCC
>NZ_JBPQTK010000068.1:0-31176 GCF_051386315.1 Micromonospora sp. URMC 107 | reverse complement strand
GACTTTCCACCACAAGGGGGATCGCTGGCCGGCACCCGAACCCGGGGTGCCGGCCAGCGGCACGTCCACCCCCGGCCAGGCCAACGGCACCTTGCACCACCGGCCAGCCCGACGGCATCTCCACCACCGGCCGGCCGGCGGCACGCTCGCGACGCGTCCCGGGCGGGTCCGGACGAACGCCTTGACTTCAAGTCGGGATGAGGTTCGAGGATCTGAGTCGGGGTCCACGATCTCTGACGGGCCGATCCCACCGTCGTGCCTCACCTGGAGCGGTTGGGCGTCGAGACCGGGCTGGCCGCCACCGACGTACGCGCCCTGCTGGCCGGCGACGCCTACGGGGACCGCGTCCGCGCCGACGAGCGCCGCGCCGTGGAGTGTGGCGTCATCGGCGTGCCCTCGCTGGTGATCGACGGTCGGCCCCCGGTCTCCGCGGTCCAGGCCCCCGACCGACTCGGCCGCCTGATCAGCGATCGGCTGGCCGTGCGTGGCATAGGCCGGGGCTGGGCCGGCGCGGCGGCGGGCGGGTCGGCCTGGCGGCGGTCAGGACGACAGCGGCGCGGCGCAGGCGGCGACGGCGGCGGGCAGCGTGGACAGCCGGGTCGCCGGTGCACCGAGCGGCTCGATCCAGCCCGGGCCGACCCCGTACACCCGGATCGCCGGGAAGTCGCGGGCGAAGCGCGTCAGGCGGTACGCGCGCCCGGTGACCGGCGTCTGGGCCCAGAGCACGACGATGCGCGGGCGCACCCGACGGGCGGCGCTGGCGAGCGCCGTCCACGGCAGCGCCGGCCCGAGCAGCAGACTGCCCCGCGACCGCTCGCGCAGCGCGGCGGCCAGCGCGTGCAGGCCTAGGCAGTGCGTCTCCTGCTCGGCCCCGGCCAGCAGCACGCCGCCGGTGGGCAGCGGACGGCCCGGTACGCGCCGGAACACGTCCAGGCCGACGCGGACGCCCTCGGCGAGGGCGTGCTCGACGGCGACCTCGATGGCGGTGTGCCCGGGCAGCGCGGCCAGCATCGGCACGCAGACCTGTTCCCACAGCGCCGCCGCGCCCCACTCGTCGGCCACCTCGACGACGAGCGCGGCGACCCGGTTGGCGTCGAGGTCCTCGGCGGCCAGCGAGAGCTGCTTGCGCGCGGTCTCGACGGTCTCGACCGGCATGGGATCTGTCAGCACCAGACGTACCCCCGGGTAGACGTTCACTACCCGGGGGTACGTCGGGAGGGCCGCGGCTGGATGCGCCCGAGCGCGACTACCGGCGGCGGGCCGCCGTCCAGCGCGTCGCCAGGGCCGCGGCGCTGCCCCAGATGCCACGCCGGAACACCAGCACGACGAGGACGAAGATGCCGCCGGTGACCAGGCCGATCGCCTCGAACCCGGAGAACGACAGCCAGTCCTCCAGGCGGACCAGGATGCCCGCGCCGAGCACCCCGCCCCAGAGCGTGCCGATGCCGCCGAGCACCACCACGATGACCGCCTTGCCGGAGGTGGTCCAGTGCAGCACGTCGAGCGAGACGAAGCGGTGGCCGACGGCGAACAGCCCGCCGCCGAGCCCGGCGATGAAGCCCGACAGCACGAAGGCGGTCAGCTTGTAGCGGTGCACCGGGTAGCCGAGCGCGCGGGCGCGGGCCGGGTTGTCGCGGATGCCGACCAGCACCCGCCCGAAGGGCGAGTGCACGATCCGCCAGGCGGCGGCCAGCCCGAGCAGCACGATCGGCAGGATCGCGTAGTAGAAGTAGTAGTCGTCGGTCAGGTCCAGCCCGAACAGCTCGCGGGGCACGCCCTGCAGGCCGTTCTCGCCGCGGGTGACCGAGCGCCACTCGTTGGCCACGTAGTAGACCATCTGCGCGAACGCCAGGGTGACCATGGCGAAGTAGATGCCCGTCCGCTTCACCGCCAGGTAGCCGATCGGCACCGCGAGCGCGGCCGCGGCGAGCGCCCCGGCCAGCACGGCCGCCGGGAACGGCAGGCCGAGGTGGATGGCCGTCAACCCGGTGACGTACGCGGAGGCGCCCCAGAACGCGGCGTGCCCGAAGGACATCAGCCCGGTGAAGCCGAGCAGCAGGTCCACGGCGACGGCGAACAACGCCCAGCAGAGGATGTCCACCGCCACCGCCGGGTAGAGCCCGTTGGGCAGCCAGAACGCCACCAGCAGCCCGACGGCGAGCAGCGCGTACCGGACCCAGCCGGGGGCCCGGGTCACGGCGACCAGCCCGGATCTCGGCGCCGGGCGACCGGCGTCGGTCGCGGTGTCGACGGTGCTCGTCATGCCGGTGCCTCCTCACGGCCGAACAGCCCGGCCGGGCGCCAGAGCAGCACGACGGCCATCACGATGAAGACGATCGTCTGCGACACGATCGGGAAGTCGGACAGGTACGCCTCGCCCCACGCCTGCACGAGGCCGATGCCGAAGCCGGCGGCGACGGAGCCGAAGATCGAGCCCAGCCCGCCGATCACCACCACCGCGAAGACCACGATGATCAGGTCGGCGCCCATCAGCGGGTTCACGGCCCGCATCGGCGCGGCCAGCACCCCGGCGAGCCCCGCGAGGCCGATGCCGAAGCCGAAGACCGGGGTGACCCAGCGCCCGACGTCGATGCCGAACGCCCGGGTCAGCTCGGGACGCTCGGTCGACGCCCGGACCACCATGCCGATCCGGGTGCGGGTGAGCACCCACCAGACGCCGACGCAGACGGCGACCGCGAAGCCGAGGATGAAGACCCGGTAGGTGGGGAAGTCGAAGAGCCCGAAGTCGACCGACCCGCTCAGCGCGGACGGGGTCTCGTAGGGGCTGGACTGCACGCCGTAGCGGAGCTTCACCAGGTCCTGGAGGATGAGCGTCAGGCCGAAGGTGAGCAGGAAGTTGTAGAGCGGGTCGAGCCGGGTGAGCCGGTGGATGAAGGCCCGCTCCAGGGCCATGCCGACCAGGGCCAGCCCCACCGGCATGATCACCAACGCCGCCCAGAACGGCACGCCGGCCTCGGTGAGCAGCACGTACGCGCCGAAGGCGCCCAGCATGTAGAACGCCCCGTGGGCGAAGTTGACCACCCGCAGCATGCCGAAGATGACCGCGAGCCCGAGGGCGAGCAGGGCGTAGAACGCCCCGCTCACCAACCCGTTGAACGTGTTCTGCAAGAAGCCGGTCATGCCCTGGTCACATCTTGCAGTCCGCCGACGGGGCGCGGAACGCCTCGGCAGCGGGGATGGTCTTGAGGACCTTGACGTAGTCCCACGGCTCCGAGACCTCGGACTGGGGCTTCACCTGGGCCAGGTACGCGTCGTGGATCACCCGGTGGTCCTCGGCGCGGATCTTGCCGTTGCGCAGGAAGACGTCGTTGACCTCCTTGCCCTCCAGTTCCTTGACCACCGTGTCGGCGTCGTCCGTGCCGGCGGCCTGCGCGGCCTCCAGGTACTGGATGGCGGCGGAGTAGTTGGCCGCGTGGGCGAAGGACGGCCGGGTGCCGGTCTCGGACTGGAACCGGTCGGCGAACTCGCGGTTCTTCGCATCGAAGTTCCAGTACCAGGCGTCGGTGTACGTGGTGCCGGCGAGCGCGGCCGGGGTCAGCGAGTGGATGTCGGTGATGAACATCAGGCCCACGGCGAGCCCGACGCCCTTCTCCCGGAGCTTGAACTCGTTGTACTGCTTGACCACGTTGACCAGTTCCGCGCCGGCCTGCATGGTGCCGAGCACCTGCGGCTTCGGGTTGAGCGTCGGCGCCTTGAGCAGGAAGGTGGAGAAGTCGCCGCTGGTGTTCGGGAAGGGCGCCCCGTCCTTGCCGACGACCTGTCCGCCGGCGGCGGTGATGGCGGTGGAGAAGCTCTTCTCCATGTCCTGGCCGAAGGCGTAGTTCGGATAGAGGATGTACCAGTTCTTCCCGACCTGCTCCGTGGTGGTCTTCCCGGTGCCGTTGGCCAGCATGTAGGTGTCGTACGCGTAGTGGAACGTGTACTTGTTGCAGCTCTTGCCGGTCAGGTCGGTGGTCGCGGCGCCGATGTTGAAGTAGAGCTTCTTCTTCTCCTTCGCCACGTCGGCCACCCGCAGCGCCGCCGAGGAGGTCGGCACGTCGAGGATGAGGTCGACGCCCTGGCGGTCGTACATCTCCTGGGCCTTGGTGTTGGCGATGTCGGGCTTGTTCTGGTGGTCGGCGGTCTCCACGGTGATGTCCTTCGTCACCGCCTTGTCGCCGTGCTTGGCCTTGAAGTCGGCGATGGCCATCTCCACGGCCTTGACCGAGTTCTTGCCCGACAGTTCGGAGTACGCGCCGGACTGGTCGTTCAGCACGCCCAGCACGATCTTGTCGCCGGTCAGCTTCTGGTCCCTGCCCGCCTGGGGACCACCCCCGCCGCAGCCCGCGACCAGCACCATCGCCGCCGCCGAAGCGGCGGCCACACCCACCGTCCTACGCATGCCCATCCCTCCACCCCGCGCGCCGCGCGGGTCGTCGAATCGGAATTCAGATGCCGAGGTACGACAGCAGCTCCCGCTCCCGCGAGCGCACCTCGGAGTTGTCCATCGCCTCCACGACGCGTCCCTCGGCCAGCAGGTAGTGCCGGTCGGCGACGCCGGTGGCGAAGTGCAGGTTCTGTTCGACCAGCAGCACGGTCACCCCGTGCCGCTTGGCCTCGCGCAGGAGGTCGCCGACCTGCTGCACGAGCAGTGGCGAGAGCCCCTCGGTCGGTTCGTCGCAGAGCAGCAGCCGGGCGCCCATCCGCAGCACCCGGGCCAGCGCGAGCATCTGCTGCTCGCCGCCGGAGAGCATGGTGGCCGCCGAGTCGCGCCGCTGGTACAGGGCGGGGAACGCCTCGTACACGCGCTCCAGCGACCACGGGTCGGGGCCGACGGTCGGTGGCAGGGTGAGGTTCTCCGTCACGCTCAACGTGGCGTAGCTGCCCCGGTCGTCGGGGACCCAGCCGAGCCCCAGCCGCGCCCGCCGGTACGCGGGCAGCCTCCCGACGTCCCGCCCGGCCAGCTCGACCGTGCCGCGCTGGCCGGCGTGCAGGCCCATCACGCAGCGCAGCAGGGTGGACTTGCCGGCGCCGTTGCGCCCGACGAGGGTGACCACCTCGCCGGCGGAGACGTCCAGGCTGACCTCCCGCAACACCTGCGCCTCGCCGTACCAGGCGGAGAGGTTCTCAATGCGCAGCATCAGCGGCTCCCAGGTAGGCGGTGATCACGCGCTCGTCGGCGCGCACCTGCTCGTACGGGCCCTCGACGAGGACCTTGCCGGCCTGCAGGACGGTGACGGTGTCGGCGAGCCGCCCGACGACGCTCATGTTGTGCTCGACCATCACCACGGTCCGGCCCTGCCGCACGCGAGAGACCAGCTCGACGGTGCGGTCGACGTCCTCCAGGCCCATCCCGGCGGTCGGCTCGTCGAGCAGCAGCACCTTCGGGTCCAGGGCGAGGGCGATGGCCAGCTCCAGCGCCCGCTTGCGTCCGTACGCCAGCGCCTCGGCGGGGGCCTCGGCGAGTTCGGCCAGCCCGACCATGTCGAGCAGTTCGCCGGCCCGGTCGGTGTAGCGGCGCATCAGCTTCGCCGAGCGCCAGAACCGCCAGCCCAGCCCGCTCGGGCTCTGCAACGCCAGCTCGACGTGCTCCCGCGCGCAGAGCTGCGGGAAGAGGCTGGTGATCTGGAACGAACGGGCCACGCCGAGCCGGGCCACCCGCTCCGGGGGCAGCCCGGTGACGTCGCGGCCGGCCAGCTCGATCCGCCCGCCGCTGGGCCGCAGGAACCCGGTGAGCAGGTTGAACAGGGTGGTCTTCCCGGCGCCGTTCGGGCCGACCAGCGCGTGGACGGTGTCCGGCGCGATGTCGAGGTCGACCCCGTCGACCGCCCGGAAACCCCGGAAGTCACGGGTCAGCCCGCGGGCCGACAGGAGCGCTTGCCCGGCCATCGCCTACTCCTTCGTAGGTCCGGCGACGACCGGAACGGTGACCGCGGTCACATGGCCGTCGCGTGCTGGAAACCTACGGCCGCGTCGAATGTCGAACTATGTCGATGGCCACCACATTCCGGGACGCCCGAGGGTGCGGGAACTCCACTCGCCGCCCGCCCACCCCGCCCGACGACATCGACGGCGATGACTGACGGGCCGCCCCGTACCACGGCCATGTGGGCGCCCCACGGGCGCGCCCCACCTGCGCTCCGCCTTGACCGGTGCCCCTAGGGTGATGGCCCCCTCCCGCGAAAGGTGCCGAGCGAAATGCCCTTCGGCTTCACTGTTGCGATCATCTTCGCCGTCGGCCTGGCGATCTCCGGCCTGCTCGTGCTCGCCACCTCGAACACGTCGACGAAGCGGACCGCCACCCTGGCGGCGCTCGCCTGCCTCGTCGGCGCGGTCGTGTTCACCGTCGGCTCCAGCGCCCACTCCGTGCCGATCCGCTCGGTCGGCATCGTCACCAGCTTCGGCAAGCCGACGGGCAAGGTCACCGGCTCCGGCCTGAAGTGGGTCGCCCCGTGGCAGAAGGTCGGCGAGTGGGACGCCGGCCGGCAGAAGTACGACCACATCGGCGGCGAGCACTGCGTGCGGGTCCGCACCGGCACGCTCGCCGACGCCTGCGTCGAGGTGCTTGTCGAGTGGCAGGTCAAGCCCGAGAACGCGCCCAAGCAGTTCATGGACTACAAGGGCGACTTCGACAGCTTCCGGGGCCAGCGGGTGGGCGTCCAGCTCGACAGCGCCGTCAACGACGCCTTCGCCACGTACAACCCGCTGGAGAAGATCGACTCCAACACCGGCAGCCTGAACGTGGACCTGAAGCCCTTCGCCGAGAGCATCAAGACCAGCGCGGAGACGCGACTCTCCAGCGACGTCGACATCCTGTCGGTGACGATCACCCGGGTCAACCACGACGACAAGACCGAGGGCAACATCAAGGCGTTCCAGGACAAGCTCGCCCAGACCCGCAACCTGGAGCAGGACCGGAAGAACGCCGCCATCCAGAAGCAGATCACCGAGACGAACGCGAAGGTCGACAAGGTGTCGCGGTGCCTGGAGATCGCCGAGCGCAACGGCAGCAACCCCGGGCTCTGCATCAACCCGGGGATCATCACCGGCACCAAGTGACGGCCGACCGGCGCTGACCCCGCCCCGGACGCGCCCCGGTTCAGCCGGTGAGCGCGTCCAGGGCGAGGTCGACGTCGTCCTCGGTGGAGTAGACGTGGAAGGACGCCCGGACCCGGCCGGCGCGGACCGCCGCCCGGACCCCGGCGCGCTCCAGCCGCTCCGCCGCGCCGGGCACCTCCACCGTGACGATCGCGCTCTTCCCCGCTGGCCGGCCCAGCCCGGTGAGGAACCGGTTGGCCAGGGCGACGTCGTGCGCGTACACGGCCGGCACGCCGATCTCGGCGACCAGTTCCAGGGCGGGGGCCGTGCCCACCCAGCTGAACCAGGCCGGCGAGATGTCGAACCGGCGGGCGTCGGCGGCCAGGCGCAGCGGAGGGCCGTAGTAGGAGGCGTGCGGATCGTCCCCCGCGTACCAGCCGGCGGCGTCGGGGCGCAGCCGCTCGCGCAGCGCGGGCGCGAGGTAGGCGAACGCGGAGCCACGGGGGGCCATCAGCCACTTGTACGCCCCGACCGCGACCACGTCGGCGAGGCTCCCGTCGAACGGCAGCCAACCGCACGCCTGGGTGGCGTCGACCGCGACGAGCGCACCGTGCGCCCGGGCCGCCGCGACCACGTCGGCGTAGGCGGCGACCGTGCCGTCGGCCGACTGCACCAGGCTGAACGCGACCAGGTCGGTGTCGGCGTCGATCGCGTCGACGAGCCCGGCCAGCGGCACGGTGCGCACCCGGACGCCCCGCTCGGCCTGCACCAGCCACGGGAAGAGGTTGGAGGTGAACTCGACCTCCGGCACCACGACGGTCGCGCCGGCGGGCAGGGCGGCGGCGACCGGGGCCAGCAACTGGGAGACCGTGCTGCCGACCGCGACGTCGGCGGCCGGCACCCCGACCAGACCGGCGAAGGCCGCCCGCGACCGCTCGGTGGCCCGGCCCCAGCCCTCCCACGAGGTGCGCCCGGCCCGCCAGTCGGCCAGCGCCTCCTGCACCGCGTCCCACGCCGGATCGGGCGGGAGCCCGTAGCTGGCGGTGTTCAGCCAACCCGGCTGCGGCTGCCACAACTTCTGCGCCTGTGCGATCTCCACGCCACCGACGCTAGCCACCCGCGCCGCGAACCGGGACGGCCAATCCCGCGCTCGCGGCCTCGGTGCCCCGTTCAGGCCGCCGCGCGCAGGGCGAGCAGGCCCCGCCGTACCTCGTCGCGCCCCCGGTCGAGGTCCCAGGAGGCGATCTCGTGCAGCGGATGGCGCTCGCGAAGGAGCCGGACCAGTTCCAGGCCGATCAGGTAGCCGGACCGGCGCGGCAGGTCACCCCGGTGGGCGCTGTCGCGCATGAGGAACCAGGCGGCGAACACCGCCCCCTGTCCGTGCAGCCGCTCCAGGACACTTTCCAGATCGGCCAGCCCGGACCACTCGCCCCGGCGGATCGGCGTCCGGTCCCGTCGCCCCGCAGCCGGGTCACCGCGCCGCGCTGCTCGGCCCGGCGGACCGCTGTTGGCGCGCTTTGGAGCTGATGTCGTAAACGACTCACTGCCGTCTCCGAAAGCCACCGGCCGCGCGTTGATGTCGTAACCGACTCAGTTCCAAAGGGGCTCAGCAGCCAGACCGCCGGCCCTCGGAAGGCCGCGCGACCGCAGGGCGGAGCCCCAGAACAGGACCGCGGGTACTTGTCCGTTCCGTCCGCGGACGCGGGCCCGCGGCGTCAGCTGACGTTGGCGGGGCCGAGGACGCTCTTCAGGTCGCCCATCAGCGCGGTGGTGGCCGCCACCCGGAACGGGCCCAGCCGCAGGGTGGTGGTCCGGCCGCCGTTGAGCAGCTTGACGTGCACCTCGGTGTCGCCCGGGTGCAGCACCAGGGTCTCCTTGAGCCGCTCCACCAGCGGCGGGGTGCACCGGTGCACCGGGATGGTCAGGGTGATCGGCTTGCTCCCGGGGGTGCTGCTGACGTCCGGCATGGACATGTCCATCGCCATGATCCGGGGGGTGTCGTCGCGCCGGTCCACCCGCCCCTTGACCACCACGATGGCGTCCTCGGCGATGTACTGCCCGATCACCTCGTAGGTGTTGGGGAAGAAGAGGGTCTCCACGCCGCCGGCAAGGTCCTCCAGGGTGGCCGACGCCCAGGCGCGGCCCTGCTTGGTGACCCGCCGCTGCACCCCGGAGAGGATGCCGGCGAGGGTGACCACCGCCCCGTCCGGGACGGTGCCCTCCTCCGACAGCGCGGCGATGGTGCAGTCCGCCGCCGCGCCGAGGACGTGCTCCAGGCCGAAGAGCGGGTGGTCGGAGACGTAGAGGCCGAGCATCTCGCGTTCGAAGGCGAGCTTGTCGCGCTTGTCCCATTCCCCGTCGCCGATCACCGGCATCACCGTGGTGCTGTTGGTGTCCGCGTCGCCGAAGCCGGCGCCGAAGAGGTCGTACTGGCCGACGGCCTCCTTGCGCTTGACGTCCGCGTACGCGTCGATCGCCTCCGCGTGCACCGTGAGCAGCGCCTTGCGGGAGTGCCCGAGCGAGTCGAACGCCCCGGCCTTGATCAGCGATTCGATGGTCTTCTTGTTGCAGACCACGGCGTCGACCTTCGACAGGAAGTCGTAGAAGTCGGCGTACTCGCCCTTCTCCTCCCGGCAGCGCATGATCGCGGCGACGACGTTGGCGCCGACGTTGCGCACCGCGCCGAGACCGAACCGGATCTCCTTGCCGACGGGGGTGAACGGCCCGGCGGAGGTGTTCACGTCCGGGGGCAGCACCTGGATGCGCATCCGGCGGCACTCCGAGAGGTAGAGCGCCATCTTGTCCTTGTCGTCGCCGACGGAGGTGAGCAGCGCCGCCATGTACTCGGCCGGGTAGTGCGCCTTCAGGTACGCGGTCCAGTACGACACCAGGCCGTACGCCGCCGAGTGCGCCTTGTTGAAGGCGTAGCCGGCGAACGGGACCAGCACGTCCCAGACCTTCTGGATCGCCTCGTCCGAGTAGCCCCGCTCCCGGCAGCCGTCCCGGAACGGGATGAACTCCTTGTCGAGGATCTCCTTCTTCTTCTTGCCCATCGCCCGGCGCAGCAGGTCGGCCTGGCCGAGGGTGTAGCCGGCGAGGATCTGCGCGGCGCGCTGCACCTGCTCCTGGTAGACGATCAGGCCGTAGGTGGGCGCGAGGATCTCCCGCAGCGGCTCCTCCAGCTCCGGGTGGATCGGGGTGATCTCCTGGAGGCCGTTCTTGCGCAGCGCGTAGTTGGTGTGCGAGTCCACGCCCATCGGGCCGGGTCGGTACAGGGCGAGGACGGCGGAGATGTCCTCGAAGTTGTCCGGCTTCATCATCCGCAGCAGCGAGCGCATCGGCCCGCCGTCGAGCTGGAACACGCCCAGGGTGTCGCCCCGGGCCAGCAGCTCGTACGCGGGCCTGTCGTCCAGCGGCAACGCCAGCAGGTCCAGCTCCTTGCCGTGGTTGAGCTGGATGTTCTTCACCGCGTCGTCGATGATGGTCAGGTTGCGCAGGCCGAGGAAGTCCATCTTCAACAGCCCGAGCGACTCGCACGTCGGGTAGTCGAACTGGGTGATGATGACGCCGTCGGAGTCCCGGCGCATCAGCGGGATGTGGTCGATGATCGGCTCGGCGGACATGATGACGCCGGCGGCGTGCACGCCGGTCTGCCGGATCAGCCCCTCGATGCCCCGGGCGGTGTCGATGACCTTCTTGACGTCCGCCTCGGCCTCGTACATGCCCCGGATCTCCCCGGCCTCCGCGTACCGGGGGTGCTTGGGGTCGAAGATGCCCTCCAGCGGGATGTCCTTGCCCATCACGGCCGGGGGCATCGCCTTGGTGATCCGGTCGCCCACCGCGTACGGGTAGCCGAGCACCCGGGCCGAGTCCTTGATCGCGGCCTTCGCCTTGATGGTGCCGAAGGTGGCGATCTGGGCGACCTTGTCCTCGCCCCACTTGTCGGTGACGTACTTGATGACCTCGCCGCGCCGGCGCTCATCGAAGTCGATGTCGACATCCGGCATCGAGACGCGCTCGGGGTTGAGGAAGCGCTCGAAGATCAGGCCGTGCGGGATCGGGTCGAGGTCGGTGATGCCCAGCGCGTACGCCACCAACGAGCCGGCGGCCGAGCCACGGCCGGGGCCCACCGCGATGCCCTGGCTCTTGGCCCACTGGATGAAGTCGGCGACCACGAGGAAGTACGACGGGAAGCCCATCTGGATGATGACGCCCAGCTCGTACTCGGCCTGCCTGACGTGCCCCTCGGGGATGCCGCCGGGGTAGCGGCGGGCCAGCCCGGCGAAGGTCTCCTTGCGGAACCAGGACTCCTCGGTCTCCCCCTCCGGCACGGGGAAGCGCGGCATGAGGTTGTGGAACTCGAACATCCCGGCGGGGTCGACCTTCTCGGCCACCAGCAGGGTGTTGCGGCAGCCCTCCAGCCAGAGGTCGGAGTTGTCGACGGCGCGCATCTCGTCGGCGGACTTGATGTAGTAGCCGCTGCCGTCGAACCGGAAGCGGTTCGGGTCGGCGACGTTCGCCGCCGTCTGCACGCAGAGCAGCACGTCGTGCGCCTCGGCCTGGGACTCGTGCGTGTAGTGCGAGTCGTTGGTGACCACGGGCGGGATGTCCAGCTTGCGGGAGATGTCGTGCAGCTCCTGGCGGACCCGGCGCTCGATGCTGATGCCGTGGTCCATGATCTCCAGGAAGTAGTTCTCCTTGCCGAAGATCTCCTGGTACCGGGCCGCGGCCTTGAGCGCCTCGTCGTACTGGCCCAGGCGCAGCCGGGTCTGCACCTCACCGGAGGGACAGCCGGTGGTGGCCATCAACCCCGCGGAGTTCTCGGCGAGCAGCTCCGCGTCCATCCGCGGCCACTTGACGAAGAACCCCTCGGTGAACGACCGGCTGGTGAGCTTGAAGAGGTTGTGCAGGCCGGTCTTGTTCTTCGCCCAGATGGTCATGTGGGTGTAGCCGCCGCTGCCGGAGACGTCGTCGCTCTTCTGCTCCGGCCGGCCCCAGCGCACCCGCTGCTTGTGGAACCGCGACTCGGGCGCCACGTACGCCTCGATGCCGAGGATCGGGGTGACGCCGGCGGCCATCGCCTGCTTGTAGAAGTCGTTCGCGCCGTGCATGTTGCCGTGGTCGGTCATCGCCACCGCCGGCATGCCCTGCCGTTTGACCTCGGCGAAGAGGTCCTTCAGCCGGGCCGCCCCGTCGAGCATCGAGTACTCCGTGTGCACGTGCAGATGCGCGAACGAATCGCCCATGCGTGGCGCCCCCCGGGTCTGGTCATGGGTTGGTCGAAGCTCGGACGGCCTACCCTATCGCCGCCGCCAGAGGCCCCTGAAGATGCCGCGCCCGGCGGAGGGGCCGGAGTGGCCGGGGTCTCCGCGACCGCCCCGGCGACGGCTTCCGACAGTCGGGTCCCGGACTCGTGGCGACCCGTCGGGCGGTGCCGGCCGTAGCCTGGGCGGACGGTATCCGGCGAGCATTGGACGACCTGATGCCCCTCCCGGACGGTGTCGAGGATCTGGCCGGATCGGCGGCGCGCGGCGACCCCGCGGCGCTCGACGCGCTGCTGGTCGCGGTCCGCCCGGAGGTGCTGCGCCTCTGCGCCCGCCTGTTGCCCCACCGGGAGGACGCCGAGGAGGCGTGCCAGGACGCGCTGCTCGCGCTGGCCCGGGGCATCGGCCGGTTCGAGGGCCGGTCGTCCTTCCACACCTGGCTGTACCGGCTGACGGCCAACCGGGCCCGCTCCACGTACCGGGTGCTGCGCCGGCGCTGGCGGGTGGAGGCCGGCGGCGTGCCGCTGCCGGACCCGGTGGACCCGCGCCGCACGAGCGTGGTCGCCGGCACCCGGCTGGACCTGCTCGACGCGCTCGACGCGCTGCGCCCCGAACTCGCCGAGGCGGTGGCCCTGCGCGACGTCCTCGGGCTGGGCTATCGGGAGATCGCCGGCCTGCTCGGCCTGCCGGAGGGCACCGTCAAGTCGCGGATCCACGAGGCCCGCCGGCAGCTGCGCCACCGGCTGTCCGGGGAGCCCGCCGGCGGCGAGGGACGGCGGTGACCGTGGCGGGCCGTGGGCCGGAGCCGGCCGGCGGGCGCGCCACCCGCCGGGGCGCGGCCGGCCCGGCGCGTCGCGCCGGCGGCTCCCGGTTCGTCGCGCCACGGCTCGCCTTCGCCACGCCGCGGCTCGCCAGGGCCGCCGTGGCCGTGGCCCTGGCCGTGCCGGTCGCGGCGTGCGGCGGCGGGGACGCGCCCGTCGCGCCGCTGCCCGTGCAACCGCCGGCCGCGGCGAGCCCCCGCTCCCCCGGCCCGCCGCCGGCCGTCCCGTCGACCGCCGCCCCGTCGACCGCCTCGCTGCCCGGCCCGGGCACGCCCCGCACGCCGGCCGTCGTCCCGCCGGCCCGGCGGCCACCGCCGGCCGATCCCTCGACGACCGCCGCCGGGCGTACGCCGACCGCGACGCGGTCGCCGAGCGGGCTGCCCGGCACCTGCCACGGGGCGGTGCGCTACGACGTGGTGCTGGCCGAGACCGAGCTGGCGCTGCTCACCTCGCTCTGCTTCGCCTCGGGCGGGGTGCTGCGGATCATCGGCATCGGCCCGGGCGAGGTGACCGTGGACCGGGAGGACCTGGTCTCCCGCAGCTACGAGGCCGGGGTGGTCGACATCCGGTTCGTCCGCCCCGGCACCGTGGCCGTGCTGATCCCCCAGGGCGGTACGACGCACACCGTCACCGTGGTGGTGCGGTGACCGGTGGGGCTCATCCCACCCGTACCCCGGCCAGCAGGGTGTCGACGAAGTCGGCCCGGCTGCCGGACGGGGGCGTGACCTGCACGTAGATCAGGCCGGCGCGGCCGGGCGCGAGCCCGGCGGCCTCGACGATCTCGGGCCGGCCCTTCTCGCAGGTGAACCGGGCCACCACCCAGTCCACGTCCCCCTGTCGGGTGCGGCGTACGGGCGCGGCGGCGCACGCCGCGTGCGGACGTTCGGCGAGGAATCCCGCCGGGGTGGTCCGCGCGGCGATGGCGGTCGACAGCCCGACGAAGGCGCCCGGCACGGTCGGGTCCGCCGCCCACCGGTGCGGGTCGGGCGACATCACCAGGGCCGGTTCGAGCCGGCCGTCGTCGCCGTACTGGCCGGCCCAGCCGGTGCCGGTGGCCCGCCACCCGGGCGGCAGCGCGACGGTGACCGGCCCGCTCGTCCAGGTGCCGGCGTCCCGCCCGGCGGTCGCGGCGTCGCCCGCCGTGGCGCCGAGGGCGACCAGCGCCGCGAGGCCCAGTCCCGCGACGCCGAACCGCCGCCGGCCCGCCGGCCGGCCCCCCGGCCGCGCCGGTCCGCCCGACGCTGCCGGCTGCGGCGCGGCGGCGGCCGGCCCGTGGCGTGGCGGCCCGGTGGCCGGCCGGTCGGGTGCGGTGGCGGCCTCGCGCAGGGCGGCGCGGAAGGCCGCGGCGTCCGGGTGGCGGTCGGCCGGGCGGGGAGCGGTCGCCCGTCCCAGCACGGCCGCCACCCGGGGCGGCACGCCCTCCCGCAGCCGGATCGGGTGGGGTCGGCGGTCCGTCCCGGGTTCCCCGTCCACGCCGAGGAGTCGGAGGCCGAGCCGGCCCAGGCCGTACACGTCGGCGCGGGTGTCGACGACGGCGAGCGGGTCGTCCTGCTCCGGGGCCATGTAGCCCGGGGTGCCGGCGCGGGCGGTGAGGCCGGAGGCGGCGGCGAGGGCCTTGGCCAGCCCGAGGTCGGCGATCAGCACCCGCTCGCCGTCCGGGCCGGACCGGAACAGGACGTTGCCCGGCGTCAGGTCGCGGTGCACCACGCCGTGCCGGTGCAGGACGGCGACCCCGGCGGCGATCTCGGCCAGCAGGTCCAGGGCGGTGGGCGGGGGGATCGGGCCGGTCGCCAGCCGGTCGCGCAGGCTGCCGCCGTCGGCCCAGGCCATGACCGAGTACGGCCGGCCGTCGGCCAGCTCGCCGGCGGCGTGGACGCGGATCAGCCGCTCGTCGTCGAGCCGGCGCAGCAGGCGGGCCTCGTCGAGGAACCGCTCCCGCACCCGCAGGTCGTGGTGCCAGTTCTCGGCCAGCACCTTGATCGCCACCCGGGAGTCGAGCACCGGGTCGTGGCCCAGCCAGACGGTCGCGAACGACCCCGTGCCCAGCAGCCGCTCGATCCGGTAGGGCCCGATCCGCTCCGGACTGGTCACCGCACCACCCCCGACACCGGCACCGCCGGCCGCCGTTCCGCCTCGACAGTAGACGGCGCGTCGGTTCGGCGGCAGCCCTCGGCGGCACGCCCGGGCCGGCCGCAGGCACGTCGGTCGGGAACCCGACGAACCGATCCGGTCGGCGGGGCGACCAAGAGGACAAGGACACCCGAACCGTCGAGGAGGAGATCCCCGTGCACCGTCTCTCGTACACCGTCGTCACCGCCCTGCTGGCCACGGCCGGGCTCGTGCCGATCACCCTGGCGGCCCCGGCCGCCGCCGCACCCCGGCCGTCCGTCGCCGCCGGGCACCTTTCCGACAGTTCCGTCGGCGACGCCGTCGCCGACCGGGACGAGGTCCGGATCATCAGCGTCCGGGGCGCCGGACCGTTCCGGATCGGGGCTTCCCTGGCCCGCCTCTCGGCGGCCGGCCTCATCGACTGGGTCGCGCCGGGCTGCGGCCGCACGGTCCACACCGGCGTCACCGGAGCCTGGGCGGGCAAGATCATCCTGGCCTTCCGCGACGGGCGGCTGGTCTCGGTGGGCACCGCCACCGCGCCGCCGCGTACGCCCGCCGGTGCGGGGGTGGGCATGCCCTTCGCCGCGCTGGAGGAGATCTACGGCCCGCGCGGCTCGATGATCCGCAACGACGCGGGCGACGACTCGGCGTACCTGGTGCGGGTCGGTTCCCGGGTCGAGCTGTTCACCGGGCACCCGATCCGGCCGGGGGTGGGCTACCTCGAGGTCGGACTGGCGTCCGTCGTCGAGCGCGGTTTCCGGGAGGGCCGGCCCTGCTGACGGTCGGCCCCACGGCGGCGGATCCCCGCGGGGGTCCGCCCCCGTCTGCCTCGCCCGAACACACTGATCCGAAGCGACACGATGATGTTGGCTGGACGATAGTGTGTGCCACACAGTATGGTGTGACGCATGGTGAGCGATGAGATCCTGCGAACGCACCTTCAGGAGTTGCGTCGGGGCACCGTGGTGGTGGCGAGCCTCGTCGCGCTGCGCCGCCCCGACTACGGCTACGCGTTGCTGCAACGCCTCGCCGACCACGGCTTTCCGGTCGACGCAAACACGCTCTACCCGCTGCTGCGGCGACTGGAGGAGCAGGGGCTGCTGACCAGCGAGTGGAACACCGAGGAGAGCCGGCCGCGCAAGTTCTACCGGACCAGCGAGGAGGGCGAGTCGGTGCTGGGCCGGCTCCTCACCGACCTCGCCACAGTGCAGACCTCCCTGACCGGACTGATCGAAGGAGCCGACCGATGACCACCCTGACCGACCGATACCTCGCCGCGACCCTGCGCTCGGTGCCGGTCGCGCGCCGCGAGGAGATCGCCACCGAGCTGCGCGCCTCGATCGAGGACATGGTCGAGGGCCGCACGGCCGGTGGGCAGGACGCCACCACCGCCGAGCGGGAGGTGCTCACCGAGCTCGGCGACCCGGACAAGCTCGCCGCCCGCTACGCCGACCGCCGGTTGCAGCTCATCGGCCCGGCCTACTACCTGGCCTGGGCGCGGCTGATGAAGCTGCTGCTCAGCTTCATCCCGGCCCTGGTCGGCGTGCTGGCCGGCCTGCTCCGGGTCGCCGACGGCGGCGACGTGGGCGAGGGGATCGGCACGGGCGTCTCCACCGCCATCCAGGTGGCCGTCCAGATCGCCTTCTGGGTGACCGTGGTCTTCGCGGTGCTGGAGCGCACCAAGACCCCCCTGCACCTGCCCGCGTGGAGCGTCGACCAGCTGCCGGAGGACACCGCCGACCGGCAGATCACCCTGACCGACATCGCCGCCTCGGTCACCTTCCTGGCACTGGTCATCGCCTACCTGCCGATGCAGCACTTCCGGTCGTTCGTGCCCACCGACGGCGACGACAACCTGCCGATCCTCGATCCCGCGCTGTGGAGCTTCTGGCTGCCGTTCCTGATCGTGGTGCTGGTGGCCACGATCGGCCTGGAGTTCGCCAAGTACCGGGCCGGACGCTGGACCTGGCCGCTGGTCGCTGTGAACGCGGTGCTCGACCTGGCGTTCGCGGTGCCGGTGGTCTGGCTGATGTCGACCGACCGGCTGCTCAACCCCGACCTCGTGGCCCGCTTCGACTGGCTCGGCGAGGGCGACAACCTGAACCTGGTGGCGACCGCGGTGATCGCCGGCACCGTGCTGGTGACGCTCTGGGACATCCTCGACAGCGCCGTCAAGGCATGGCGCAACCGCACCTGATCCACGATCGCGACGGCCCGGCACGCCACGCGTGCCGGGCCGTCGCGCGTGGCGGCACCGGCCACCCGCCGGGTCGCGGCGTGCCAGGGCCTGGCCCACCCGGGTCGGGCCACCCGCCCGGCGGCGCCCGGCGGGATGAGATCCTGACCTGGATGAACACCGTGACGGACGACGACTGGCGGCGGCCGGGGCCGACCCCGGAACAGCGGCGGTTCGACGTCTACGTCGGGCTGGCGGCAACCCTCCTGGCGCTGGTCAGCCTCACCCTGGCCCGCAGCACCGGAGCGTTCCTGCTGGGGCCGCCGCCGTCCGGGCCCGAGCAGGTCTTCTGGACCGTCGCGTTGACGCTGCCGCTGATCTGGCGGCGCCGGTTCCCCGCCGCCGTCACCCTGGTCGTCTCGATCGGGTTCATCGCCGCCCAGGCGCGCTCCGCCCCGGAGACGCAGCTCGCCTCCTGGGGGCTCTTCGCGGCCCTCTACTCCCTCGGCGCGTGGGGCCCCGACCGCCGGCTGGCCCGGCGGCTGCGCATCGGCGTCATCGCCACCATGTTCATCTGGCTGGGCGCGTACTACGCCCTCACGATCGACAGCATCCCGGCGGACGCGTTCGCCCGCGCGGTCGGGCCCGTGCCCCCGGTGCTCGCGGCGATGGTGAACGGGGTGCTGGTCAACGGCCTCTTCTTCGGGTTCGCGTACTTCTTCGGGGAGACCGCGTGGCTGGCCGCCCGGCGTCAGCACGAGGTGCAGGCGCGGGCCGAGGAGCTGCGCCGCTCGCAGGCCGAGATCCGCGAGCACGCGGTGGTGGGCGAGCGGCTCCGCATCGCCCGGGAGCTGCACGACGTGGTCGCCCACCACGTGTCGGTGATGGGGGTGCAGGCGTCCGCCGCCCGCCGGGTGTTCGACAAGGACCCGGTCAAGGCCCGCGCGGCGCTGAGCGCGATCGAGGAGACCGCCCGCACGGCCGTCGACGAGCTGCGCCGGATGCTCGGCCTGCTCCGCGCCCGCGACGGCGGCCCGGAGCGCGCGGAGCAGCCGGGTCCCGCCGGGATCGACCAGGTCGCGGCCGTGGTCGAGCGCGCCCGCGAGGCCGGGCTGCGGACCACCATGGGGGTGTACGGCGATCCGGCGCCACTGCCGGACTCGGTCTCCCAGGCGGCGTACCGGGTGGCCCAGGAGGCCGTGACGAACGCGCTGAAGCACGCCGCCGGCGCGACCGCGCTCGACGTGCGGATCCGCTACCTGGCACACGAGGTGGAGGTCGACGTGACCGATGACGGACGGGCCACCCGCCCGGCGAACGCCGACGGGCTCGGCCTGGTCGGGATGCGCGAGCGGGTCGCCGCCCACGGCGGCGAGTTGGAGGCGGGCCCGCGGACCGGCGGCGGCTGGCGGGTCCGGGCCCGGTTCCCGCTGCCGCAGCCGGTGGGGCGGCCGGCGTGAGCGCCGACCAGGCGGTGCCCGGGATCGACCGTCCGGTCCGCGTGCTGCTCGCCGACGACCAGCACCTGGTCCGCACCGGCTTCCGGGTCATCCTGGAGGTGGAGGACGACATCGAGGTCGTCGGGGAGGCCGCCGACGGCGAGCGCGCCGCCAGCATGACCCGGGCGCTGCGGCCGGACGTGGTGCTGATGGACGTGGAGATGCCCGGGATGGACGGGCTGGAGGCCACCCGGCGGATCACCGCCGAGGAGGACAGGCCGGGCGGGCCGGCCGTGCTGATCCTCACCACCTTCGACCGGGACGACTACCTGTTCGCCGCGCTGCGCGCCGGAGCCAGCGGCTTCCTGCTCAAGAACGGCACCCCGGAGGCCCTGATCGAGGCGATCCGGGTGCTCGCCCGGGGCGACGGCCTACTCGCCCCGGAACTCACCCGGCGGGTGATCGCCACCTTCGCCCGCCCCGGCGAGCCCGTCACGCGGGGCGGCCCGAGGACGGCTCCCGAGGCGGCGCTGCGGGACCTCACCCCCCGCGAGCGGGAGGTCCTGGTCCTGGTCGCCGGCGGCGCCAGCAACGCCGAGATCGCCGCCGAGCTGCACCTGGGCGAGGCGACGGTGAAGACGCACGTCAGCCGGGTGCTCGCCAAGCTGGGCCTGCGCGACCGGGTGCAGGCGGTGGTCTTCGCGTACGAGCACGGGGTGGTGCGTCCCGGCCGCTGACCGGCCTCCGCCACGAGGGGGACGGCGCGCTCGATCTCGGGACGGACGGCGGGCGGCGGCCGACGATCTAGCGTGAACGCCGTGACCAACGTGCTCCGCCTCGACGGCGTCGACCGCAGCTTCGGCGACCGGCGGGTGCTCCAGAACGTGTCCTTCGACGTGGCCGCCGGCCGGATGACCGGCTTCGTGGGCGGCAACGGCGCCGGCAAGACCACCACCATGCGGATCATCCTCGGGGTGCTCGCCCCGGACGGCGGCGAGATCACCTGGCAGGGGGCGCCGCTGACCAGGCAGGCCCGCCAGCGCTTCGGCTACATGCCGGAGGAGCGCGGCCTCTACCCGAAGATGAGCGTCCGGGAGCAGGTGTCCTACCTGGGCCGGCTGCACGGGATGACCGCCGACGCCGCGCGGCGCAGCACGGACGCGCTGCTGGAGCGGGTCGGGCTCGCCGAGCGCGGCGACGACCTGCTCGAGACGCTGTCGCTGGGCAACCAGCAGCGGGCGCAGATCGCCGCCGCCCTGGTGCACGACCCCGAGGTGCTGGTGCTCGACGAGCCGTTCTCCGGGCTCGACCCGCTGGCCGTGGACACGGTCGTGGCGGTCCTGCGGGAGCGGGCCGCCGCGGGCGCGCCGGTGTTGTTCTCCAGCCATCAGCTGGACGTCGTCGAGCGGCTCTGCGACGACCTGGTGATCATCGGTGGCGGCGTGATCCGGGCCGCCGGCAGCCGGGAGGAGCTGCGCGCGACGTACACCGTGCCCCGGTACGAGCTGGTGGTGGAGACCGACGCCGGCTGGCTGCGGGACCAGCCCGGCGTGACCCTGGTCGACCTGGACGGCGCGCGCGCCGTGTTCGACCTCGCGCCCGGCGCGGACGAGCAGCCGGTCCTGCACGCGGCGCTGGCCCGCGGCCCGGTCCGCGCGTTCCGCCCGGTCAGCCCGTCCCTCACCGAGATCTTCCGAGAGGTCGCCCAGTGAACACCACGCAGGCCACCCGGCTGGTCGCCGCCCGGGAGATCCGGGTCAAGCTGCGCGACCGCACCTTCCTGTTCAGCACCCTGTTCTTCCTGCTGATCGCCGCCGCCGCGACCATCCTGCCGCCGCTGCTCTCCGGCGGCCCGTCGAGCGTGGCGGTGACCGCGGCGGCGGCCGGCCCGCTGCGCGAGGCGGGGCTCGAGGTGCGGACGGTCCCCGACGACCGCGCCGCCGAGCAGGCCGTACGCGATGGCGACGTCGACGCCGCGGTGGTCTCCGGACCGGCGGTGCTGGCCATGGACGAGGCCCCCGACGACGTGGTGGCCGCGCTGAGCACCCAGCCCGCCGTCCGGCTGCTGGACCCCGACGCCGTGGACCCGGTGGTGGCCTTCCTGGTGCCGTTCGCCTTCGCGTTCATCTTCTTCGTCACCTCGCAGACCTTCGGCGTGCAGATCGCCCAGAGCATCGTCGAGGAGAAGCAGACCCGGATCGTGGAGATCCTGGTGGCCGCGGTGCCCGTGCGGGCGCTGCTGGCCGGCAAGATGATCGCCGGCACGGTGCTGGCCCTCGGGCAGATCGCCCTCGTCGCCCTGGTCGCCCTGATCGGGGTGCAGTTCGGCGACAGTGGCGGACTGCTCTCGCTGCTGGCCCCGGCGATCGGCTGGTTCCTGCCGTTCTTCCTGCTCGGCTTCGTGCTGGTCGCGGCCATGTGGGCGGCGGCCGGGGCGCTGGTGAACCGCCAGGAGGACATCGCGGGCGTGTCGACGCCGGTGCAGCTCGCGGTCATGCTGCCGTTCTTCGCGGTGATCTTCCTGAACGACAACGCGACCGCCATGCGGGTGCTGTCCTACCTGCCGTTCTCCGCGCCGACGGCCATGCCGTTGCGGCTGTTCACCGGGGACGCGGCCGGCTGGGAGCCGCTGGTGTCCCTGGTCCTGCTGCTGGTCGCGGCCGCCGCGTTCGTGGCCGCCGGGGCCCGGGTGTACGAGGGTTCGCTGCTGCGCACCAACGGCCGCACCTCGGTCCGGACGGCGTGGCGCTCGCGCGAGACGCTGGGCTGAGCGGCGTCGCCCGGCACGCCCCGGCGTGCCGGGCGGCATCGCGTCCCCGGCGTGCCGGGTGGCATCGCGTCCCCGGCGTGCCGGGCGGCATCGCGTCCCCGGCGTGCCGGGCGGCATCGGGTCCCCGGGTGGCATCGCGTCCCGGGCGGGGCGTAACCGGGCGGTCAGCGCGACGGCGGGACCGTGTCCCAGCCGGGCGGCAGGGCCGGGACCGGCCAGGCCGGGTCCGGTCGCCAGGCCGACCACGCCTCGTCCCACCAGCGCTCCCCCGCGTCGAGCAGGGCGGCGATCCGGTCGCCCTCGGCCCGGATCGCGTCGGCCATCCCGGGGTAGCGCCCCTCCGCGAGGCGCTGGGCGAACATCTCCACGTCCTTCCAGACGTAGCGCTCGTCGGCCGCGCCCCACCAGAGGTCCAGCTCGTGGTCGAGGGTGTCCACCCCGATCGGGGTACGCCGCACCGGGTCCTGGAGGTTGAAGTACCACCCGGCGAAGGCGCGCTCCGGACCGGTCCAGAAGACGTCCACGGAGTGCGCCTCGCCCGGGCGGTGCAGCATCAGCTTGCCGTGCCCGCTCCACGCCCGGTGCCCGGCGACCTGCCACGGGTGCCGGCCGCACGGGAAGCTGCCGGCCTCGGGGAAGCCGAACTCGGCACCCGGCGGCAGGTAGAGCACGAGCAGGTCGGGCGAGTCCTCGACGCAGATCGTCGGGCAGCCGAACCACACCTCGCCGCGCAGGACCTCGCGCCGGACCACGACGTCGCCCGGCGCGAACCGGCGAACCCCGCCCGCCCGACCACCGCTTCGCTGCGCACGACCCGAGGGATCCACACCCCGCAGCCTAACCAGCGCGGGGTGGCACACCCCCGACCACGAGCCCCCGCGCGTCCGGCGGGTCGGTCGCGGTCGGACAGCCCGCGGCGGCCGAGGGCTGGCGTGGGGGCCACCGCCTCCCGCCGTCGGCTCCGGCGGCGCCGGGAGTCGACGGCGGTCGTAGCGGCGCCGGCCCGCGCACCGGGGACGTCGGGATCAGCCGACGGCCTCCATCACCTCGTCGCTGACGTCGAAGTTCGCGTAGACGTTCTGCACGTCGTCGCAGTCCTCCAGCACGTCGATCAGCTTGAAGATCTTGCGGGCGCCCTCCTCGTCGAGGGGGACGTTGACGCTCGGGATCAGGGACGACTCGGCCGACTCGTACTCGATGCCGGCGTCCTGGAGCGCGGTGCGGACCGCGATCAGGTCGGTCGGCTCGGAGACCACCTCGAACGCCTCGCCCAGGTCGTTGACCTCCTCGGCGCCGGCGTCGAGGACCGCCATCATCACGTCGTCCTCGGTCGTGCCGGCCTTGGGGACGATCACCACGCCCTTGCGGGAGAACATGTACGACACCGAGCCCGCGTCGGCGAGCGAGCCGCCGTTGCGGGTCAGTGCGGTGCGCACCTCGGTCGCCGCGCGGTTGCGGTTGTCCGTGAGGCACTCGATCAGCATCGCCACGCCGTTCGGGCCGTAGCCCTCGTACATGATGGTCTGCCAGTCGGCGCCGCCGGCCTCCAGGCCCGAGCCGCGCTTGACGGCGCGGTCGATGTTGTCGTTGGGGACCGAGTTCTTCTTCGCCTTCTGGATGGCGTCGTAGAGCGTCGGGTTGCCGGCCGGGTCACCGCCGCCGGTCCGCGCGGCGACCTCGACGTTCTTGATCAGCTTGGCGAACATCTTGCCGCGCTTGGCGTCGATGACCGCCTTCTTGTGCTTGGTCGTCGCCCACTTTGAGTGGCCGGACATCTGCTACCTCCGTTGCTACCCGCCGTCTGCATCGACCGACCGCGCACGCCCTGCCCCCGCCGGCGCACGCGGTGGTGCCGGTCAGCCCTGCGGGAAAGCCGTGACGGGCAGCTGGCCCCGCCGAATCTCGGCAATCCTACCGACGTCCGGCGGGTGGCTGTCACGCGCGGCACGGCGCGGGCCCGTCCCGTGCGGTGCGACGAGGGGCGACGGGGGCGGCCCGGGCCCGCGTCCCGGCGCCGGGTGGACGGCGCGGGCGGGGCCCCTCCCCAGGGAGGAGACCCCGCCCGACGTGCCACGGGACCGCTCAGCGGGCCGCGCGGACCAACTCCACGAAGTACGCGTGCACCCGCGCGTCGCCGGTCAGCTCCGGGTGGAACGAGGTGGCCAGCAGGTTGCCCTGCCGCACCGCCACGATCCGGCCGGCGGCCGGGCCCTCGGTCACGGTGCCGAGCACCTCGACGCCGTCGCCGACCCGCTCGACCCACGGCGCCCGGATGAACACCGCGTGGAACGGCCCGCCCTCGACGCCGGTGATCCCCACCGACGCCTCGAACGAGTCGACCTGCCGGCCGAAGGCGTTGCGCCGCACGGTCATCTCGATGCCGGCGAAGCCGCGCTGGTCGGGACGGCCGTCGAGGACGTCGGAGGCCAGCATGATCATGCCGGCGCAGGAGCCGTAGACCGGCATCCCGTCGGCGATGCGCTTGTCGATCGGCTCGCGCAGCTCGAAGATGTCGGCGAGCTTGCTGATCGTGGTGGACTCGCCGCCGGGGATCACCAGCCCGTCCACCGCGTCCAGCTCCCGCGCACGGCGTACGGGGCGGGCGTCCGCGCCGGCCGCGGCGAGCGCGGCGACGTGCTCGCGGACGTCGCCCTGCAGGGCGAGCACGCCGATGACGGGTGCGTCGCTCATGTCACCGTTCCTCTCGTCGACCTGCCGCGGTGGCCCCTCCGCCGCCCGGAAGCGCACGGAAGGGCCCTTCCTCACCAGCCGCGCTCGGCCAGGCGGTGCGGCTGCGGGATGTCGTCGACGTTGATGCCGACCATCGCCTCGCCCAGGCCCCGCGAGACCTTCGCCAGCACGTCCGGGTCGTCGTGGAAGGTGGTGGCCTTCACGATCGCGGCGGCCCGCTGCGCCGGGTTGCCGGACTTGAAGATGCCGGAGCCGACGAAGACGCCCTCGGCGCCGAGCTGCATCATCATCGCGGCGTCGGCCGGGGTGGCGATCCCACCGGCGGTGAACAGCACCACCGGCAGCTTGCCGCTCTCGGCGACCTCCTTGACCAGCTCGTACGGCGCCTGGAGCTCCTTGGCGGCCACGTACAGCTCGTCGGCCGGCAGCGAGGCCAGCCGGCGGATCTCCTGGCGGATCTTGCGCATGTGGGTGGTGGCGTTGGAGACGTCACCGGTGCCGGCCTCGCCCTTGGAGCGGATCATGGCCGCGCCCTCGGTGATCCGGCGCAGGGCCTCGCCGAGGTTGGTCGCCCCGCAGACGAAGGGGACGGTGAAGGCCCACTTGTCGATGTGGTTGGCGTAGTCGGCCGGGGTCAGCACCTCGGACTCGTCGACGTAGTCGACGCCGAGCGACTGGAGGATCTGGGCCTCCACGAAGTGGCCGATCCGGGCCTTGGCCATGACCGGGATGGAGACGGCGTCGATGATGCCGTCGATCATGTCGGGGTCGCTCATCCGGGACACCCCGCCCTGGGCACGGATGTCGGCGGGCACCCGCTCGAGCGCCATCACCGCGACGGCGCCGGCGTCCTCGGCGATCTTGGCCTGCTCGGCGTTGACCACGTCCATGATCACGCCGCCCTTGAGCATCTCGGCCATGCCGCGCTTGACGCGGGCGGTGCCGGTGACGGGGCTGGCGCTAGCGTTCTGGGCAGTGGTTTCGGGCACGGGTCATCGCTCCTCGAACGTGCTCGGGGGGTGGCTGCGGAAATGCTACGACGGTCCCAACGCCGATCCGACAGCCAATCAGGCCCACGGTGGCCTGCACTGTGGCAGTCGTCACCGGCCGTCGCCGGTTCCTCCCCGCCCGTCCCATCCGCGATGCGCCCCGCGCGCCTGCGCCCCGTTCAGCCGGTCGGGACGTCGGCCGGGACGGTGAGCGTGGGGTCGTCGATGTCGAAGTAGCGCGGCCACGGGCGGCGGCGCCCCATCCGCAACAGGCGCACCAGCGGGCGGCCCCGCGCCGCCCGGGCGTCGCGGACCAGGTCGGTGTGCACCTGGCGGGCCAGAGCGAGCCGCCGGCTCGCGGCGATCACCGCCTCGCAGTCCGGGTCGGTCGGGTCCAGTTCCACCGCCCGCAGCTGACGGGTGAGGTCGTTCTCGGCGGCCTCCCGCTCGTCCGGCTCGGCGTCCAGCGCGATCCGCGCCGCCGCGTACAGCTCGACGCCGTAGCGGCGCTCGGCCAGGACGGCGGCGGCCGCCGCCCGGCGCAGCAGGTGGGCCTCCAGGGCGCGGGCCGCCAGCTCCGCCCGCGCGTGCAACCGGCCCACCCGGCCGGCGGTCCAGACGAGGTACGCCGCGACCAGCCCGACGACCAGGGTCGCGGCCACCACCCACCAGAAGCCCGGCATCGTCAGTCCAGCCCCACCCATTCGGTGTCCATGACCCGCCCGTCGGTGGCCTCGATCGCCGCCGCGTACACCTCCAGCACCCGCCGGGCGACCACGGGCCAGTCGAAGGTGGCCACCACCTGGTCACCGCAGGCGGTCAGCGCGGCCCGGGCGTCGGCGTCATCGAGCAGGTCCGCCAGGGCGGCACGCAGCGCGGCCGGGTCCCCGGTCGGGAACAGCCGGCCGGCCCGGCCGCCGTCGAGCACGCGGCGGAACGCGTCGAGGTCGCTGGCGACGACGGTCGTGCCCGCCGCGAGCGCCTCGGTGAGGATCATGCCGAAGGACTCCCCGCCGGTGTTCGGCGCCACGTAGAGGTGCACGCTGCGCAACATCCGCGCCTTGTCCTCCTCGGAGACCAGCCCGAGGAAGGTCACCCGGTCCCGCAGGTCGGCCGGGAACCGCCCGTACAGGTCGTCGGCGTCGCCGGGGCCGGCGACCAGCAGCCGCAGGCCGGGACGCTGCCGGGCCAGCTCCACGAAGGCGTCCCGCAGGATGGGGAACCCCTTGCGGGCCTCGGTGAACCGGCCGAGGAACCCGATCGCGCCGTCCCGCCCCGGCGGGCACTCCCCCGGCCAGCCCGGCAGGGGCAGCGCGTGACTGAACTTGGCGACGGCCACCCCGTTCGGGATTTCCACCGCGCCGCCGTCCATGTGCTCGACCTGCACCTTGCGCGCCAGGGCGCTCACCGCGATCCGGGCGGTGATCCGCTCCAGCACGATCTGGAGCACGCCCTGCGCGGCGGCCAGCGCCCGCGACCGGGTCATCGCGGTGTGGAAGGTGGCCACCACCGGGCCCCGGGCGGAGAGCACGGCCAGCAGCGACAGGCTCAGGGTCAGCGGCTCGTGCACGTGCAGCACGTCGAACTCGCCCCGGATGATCCAGCGCCGCACCCGCGCGGTGGAGACCGGGCCGAAGGCGATCCGGGCCACCGAGCCGTTGTACGGCAGCGGCACGGCCCGGCCCGCCGGCACCACGTACGGCGGCAGCGGGGAGTCCTCGTCGGCCGGGGCGAGCACGCTCACCTCGTGGCCGAGCCCGATCAGCGCCTCGGCAAGGTCCATGACGTGGTTCTGCACCCCACCGGGCACGTCGAAGGAGTACGGGCACACGATGCCGATGCGCACGTGCAAACGCCTCCCTCACGCCTGTCCGGCGGCCGGGGAGGGCAGGGTCGCGCCGCCACCCGTGCCGTGCTGGTCCAGCCACATCCGCTGCAACATGTGCCAGTCTTCCGGATGCCGGGCGATGCCCGCCGCCAGACCGTCGGCGATCCGCTGGGTCAGCGACCGGACCCGCTGGTCGAGCGGGCCCTCCTCCGGGCCGGGCAGCGGCAGGGGTCCCTCGATCGACGCGCACGCCGCGTCCGCTTCGTACCACATCGAGGCGACGTAGAGGGGCGCTCCCGTGCGCAGCGCGAGCAGGGCCGGGCCGGGGGGCATCCGGGTGCGGTGGCCGAAGAACTCGACCTCCACGCCCCGCGCCGAGAGGTCACGGTCGGCCAGCAGCGGCACCACCGTGCCGGCCCGGACCCGATCCACCAGCACGTCGAAGGCGTTCCGCTCGCCGCCGTGGGTGGGCAGGATCTCCATGCCCAGGCTGCGGCGGAAGGCGAGGAACCGCTGGTAGACGCCCTCGGGCCGGAGCCGCTCCGCGACGGTGGTGATCGGCCAGCCGGTCGCCGCGACCCAGGCGCCGGCGGCGTCCCAGTTGCCGGCGTGCGGCAGCGCCACCACCGCGCCCCGGCCGGCCGCCACGTCGGCGGCGAGCTTCTCCTCGCCGTCGAGCCGGAAGCCGGCCAGGATCTCCGTCCGGCTGAGCGCGGGCAGCCGGAACGCCTCCAGCCAGTAGCGGGCGTACGAGCGCAGGCCGCGGCGGACCAGCTCGTCGAGCTCGGCCTCCGGCAGGTCGGGGCCGACCACCCGGCGCAGGTTCGCGCGCAGTCGGGCCGTACCCCCGCCGCCGCGGCGGTGGGCGCGGTCGGCGCCCGCCCGGAACGCCGCGGCCGTGACGGACCGGGGCAGCGCGCGGATCACGCGCCAGCCGGCGACGTAGCCGAGCTCGGTGAGGTTCACCGGCGCCGGCCCCCCGGCCGCGGCCGACCCGCGGGTGTCGCGCTCACCCCTGCCCGCCCGGGGTGTGCACCCGCTGGGCCTGGCGGTAGACGTGCGCCATCCGCTGGCCCACGGTGAAGATCGACACGGCGGCGAGCAGCCAGAGCGCGACCTCCAGCGCCGGGTCGACGCCGACGCCGGTGAGCAGCCCGCCGACGCCGACGATGAGCAGCCGCTCGGTGCGCTCGGCGACGCCCACGTTGCAGGTCATGCCGAGGCCCTCGGCGCGGGCCTTGACGTAGGAGACCAGCCCACCGGCGGCCAGGCAGAGCAGCGCGGCGGCGACGCCCGAGTACTGGTGCTGGGTGGCCAGCCAGTACGCCACCGCGCCGAAGACGGCGCTGTCGGCGATCCGGTCCATGCTCGAGTCGAGGAACGCCCCGAACTTCGTGGCGCCCCCGCTCATCCGGGCCATCGTCCCGTCGAGCAGGTCGGTGAGCGCGAAGAAGGTCACTATCAGGGCCCCGGCGACCAGATGACCGCGGGCACCGAAGCCGAGCGCGCCGACGAGCACCCCGAGGGTGCCCGCCACGGTGACCGCGTTGGGTGTTACGCCCGCTCGGAGCAGGCGGCGTGCGACCGGCTCAACGACACGGGTCATCCCCGCGCGGGCCGACACTTGGAAGATCTTCGCCATGGCGGTCCCACGATAACGGTCCGCGTAGCAGCAGCGGTACGGCCGGTCAGGCGACCCGCGGGGACGGAGCCTTGTGCCGGCCCCGGATCGGGTGTGAGATCGAGCCAGGGACGTGAGCCAGCTCACCCACCCGCCCGTTGATTACCCGCAACCCGGCACAGCACCGGAGGATGTCGCCGCGGAACCCGACCGGGCCGCTTCCCCGTCGCGCGCGGCGGTCGCCACCAACCACGGCTGAGGGAGGTGCGCCCCATGGCGCAGAAGATTCAGGAGAAGGGGGCCGCCGGCGGCACGCCGGTGGTGACGGAGCCCGGCAGGATCCGCAACGTGGTGCTCGTCGGGCACTCCGGAGCGGGCAAGACGACGCTGGTCGAGGCGCTGCTCGCGGCGAGCGGCACGATCGGCCGGGCCGGCACCGTCGCCGACGGCACCACCGTCTGCGACCACGACCCGGCAGCCGTACGCCAGCAGCGCTCGGTGAGCCTGGCCTGCGCGCCGTTGCTGCACGACGGGATCAAGGTCAACCTGCTCGACACCCCCGGCTACGCCGACTTCGTCGGCGAGCTGCGGGCGGGGCTGCGGGCCGCCGACGCGGCGCTGTTCGTGGTCTCCGCCGTCGACGGGATGGACGCCGCCACCGCCGCCCTCTGGGAGGAGTGCGCGGCGGTGGACATGCCCCGGGCGGTCGCCGTGGCGCGGCTGGACCACCCGCGCGCCGACTTCGACGAGGCCGTGGCGCTGTGCCAGCGGGTCTTCGGCGACAACGTGCTCCCGCTCTACCTGCCGATGCTCGGCGACGACGGGGTCTCCACCGTCGGCCTGCTCGGCCTGGTCACCCGCCGCGTCTTCGACTACACCGCCGGCCTGCCGGCCCAGGTGCGCGAGCCGGACCCGGAGCACCTGCCCGCCATCGTCGAGTCCCGCGACGAGCTGATCGAGGGGATCATCGCCGAGAGCGAGGACGAGTCCCTGATGGACCGTTACCTCTCCGGCGAGGAGATCGGCACGGACGTGCTGATCGAGGACCTGGAGAAGGCGGTCGCGCGGGGCCACTTCTACCCGGTGGTGCCGGTCTGCGCCGAGACCGGGGTCGGGCTGGACGCGCTGCTGGAGGTGCTCACCGCCGGCTTCCCCTCGCCGCTGGAGCACGAGCTGCCCGCGATCGCCGGGGTGGACGGCTCCCCACGGCCGCCGCTGACCTGTGACCCGGACGGGCCGCTGGTCGCCGAGGTGGTCAAGACGACCGTGGACCGGCACGTCGGCCGGGTCTCCCTGGTCCGCGTCTTCTCCGGCACGCTGCGCCCCGAGCAGACCGTGCACGTCTCCGGGCACGGGCTGGCCGAGCGGGGGCACCCCGACCACGACGCCGACGAGCGGGTGGGCCACGTCTACACGCCGCTGGGCGCGAGCCTGCGCGAGGTGGGCGCCTGCGTGGCGGGCGACATCTGCGCGCTCACCAAGTCGGGCAGCGCGGAGACCGGCGACACCATCTCCGCCAAGGACGACCCGCTGCTGATCGCCCCCTGGGAGATGCCCGAGCCGCTGCTGCCGGTGGCCGTCGTGGCCCGCAGCCGCGCCGACGAGGACGCCCTCGCCCGGAACCTGGCCCGCCTGGTCGCCGGCGACCCCACCATGCGGCTGGAACGCAACCCGGAGACCCACCAGCTGGTGCTCTGGTGCATGGGCGAGGCGCACGCCGACGTGGTGCTGGAGCGGCTGCGCGCCGGCGGGGTGGAGCTGGAGACCGAGCCGGTCCGCGTGGCGCTGCGCGAGACGCTGACCGTCCGGGCGTCGGGGCACGGCCGGCACGTCAAGCAGTCCGGCGGCCACGGCCAGTACGCCGTCTGCGACATCGAGGTCGAGCCGCTGCCGCCCGGCGCCGGCTTCGAGTTCGTCGACCGGGTGGTCGGCGGTGCGGTGCCGCACAACTACGTCCCCTCCGTCGAGAAGGGCGTACGCGCCCAGATGGAGCGCGGCCTGGTCGCCGGCCACCCGGTGGTGGACCTGCGGGTGACCCTCGTCGACGGCAAGGCGCACAGCGTCGACTCCTCCGACGCGGCCTTCCAGACCGCCGGGGCGCTCGCCCTGCGCGACGCCGCCGAGAAGGGCCAGCCGGCACTGCTGGAGCCGGTCGACGAGGTGGTGGTCCGGGTGCCCGACTCCTCGATGGGCGCGGTGATGGGCGACCTGTCCGGTCGGCGGGGCCGGGTGCTCGGCACCGAGGCCGACCCCGAGGCCGAGGGCCGCACCGTGGTCCGCGCCGAGGTGCCCGCCACGGAGCTGCTCCGCTACGCGGTCGAGCTGCGCTCCATGACGTCGGGCACCGGCACGTTCCGCCGCCACTTCGTCCGCTACGACCCGATGCCCGCCCACCTGGCCGACCAGCTCCGCAAGGACGCCCCCACCCAC